>CAZXUT010000140.1:0-2516 GCA_964643785.1 uncultured Proteiniclasticum sp. | reverse complement strand
CTGAACTAAACTTCAAGAGAACTGAAGGTATATTTTACAAACTATGCAAAAGGGCAGAACAGAATTACCTTCAATCAAAGAATATGATTGATGCACTCAGGCCTCTTGATGAAGTGCTCTCCGAATTCCTTGAACCCCTTGAAAAAGAAGAAAAGGAAATAGAAGTAAAAACTACTTCAGGTAAATCTTCTTTTTGGATTACGGACATAAATCGCAGTAATCTAGGTTTCAAAAAACAGTCAGGAAACAAAAACCATACATTGAGCCTAGATACACTTCAAAGCATTTATGAAGGAAAAAGGGATTACCAAGGAAGCTTGCGAACTTATTACGAACCTTTGCTAAATGAGTTATGGCGCAGAGGTAGACAAACTTCAGCACATGTTCCTCTAAAAAGGTATGTACTCATCGTCGACGAAATCAACAGGGCCAATATCTCGAAGGTCTTTGGAGAACTGATCACCCTCCTGGAAGAGGACAAGCGAATAGGTGCCAAAAATGAACTCAAGGTTAGCCTTCCCAATGGAGAAACTGACTTTGGGATCCCGCCTAATCTGTACCTCATCGGTACCATGAACACCGCTGATAAGTCTATTGCACTGATCGACATAGCCCTGAGGAGACGTTTTGAGTTCATCGGCTGTTTCCCTGATCCCAGTAAGATAGAGGATGAAAACAGCCGTATCCTCTTAGAGCACATCAATAAAAAGATCTACGAGCGTAAGAAATCTGCTGACTACCTGATAGGTCATGGTTATTTTATGGATGGCACAGAGACATCTAAAGTGATCCGCAATAAAGTGATACCCTTACTTATGGAGTACTTCTCCGGTAAAACCGATGTTGTGGAAGAGGTTTTCAAAGATAGCGGCTGGACTGTAAAATACGATACTGAAAAGTATGACTGGCGTATCGAGCAGTAGGTCATCACATACTTTATTCGAGTATGGGGAAAAGGTCAGGGTCCCTGATCGTCAAGCTCTTGAGTCGTACCTGTGTTCTTTATGGAAAGATTACAAAGAAATCTGGCAGGTTCAGGATGATGATGAAAATGAAGATACTAAGGATCCAAAGTACCAGCCGTTCATGAGCTTTGATGGAGATCTGGCCAGAGCACAAAACTATATTGGTTTCATTCACTTCGAAGGTCTTGAAATAGAGATATATCCCAAGGTCTTTAAGAATACTCCTGACATCAGTAAAGCACTCATGCACGGTCATTTATTCTACTGGTTCAGCTACTGCAAGAAGGTTAAGTTTCCCTTTAACCGGGCTTCCCTTGATCGTCTTGAGATAGATAAGCTCCCAGAACTGATCCTATATCTGTTTGCAAGCCGAATTCATGAAGTCATCTATTCCCAGCCATATTCCGCATATGAGGAAGTACAGGAAGCTTTACAGACACCTCGCGGAAGAATCAACTTTAGCCGTTACGTAAACAGAATGTCATACTGCAACTATCATCTGATAGACTGCGATTATGAACCATTTGTGTTTGATAATTCATTGAACCGCATAATCAAATACTGTGCCCGGCTGTTACTTTCAAAGACAAGGGTCAGTGAAACCCAAAGAGTGTTGAACGAGATTGTTTTCCTGCTGGATGAAGTTGATGACCAGGTGTGTTCTCTACAACAACTGCTAAAGCTACAGATATCTCCAATATACAGCGATTATGAAGAAGTAGTTCACATCTGTAGAATGATATTAGAGAATCAGGTCTACTCCCACGAAGACTATGAGATGAGAAACTGGAGCTTGTTGTTCCCTATGGAGACTATATTTGAAGAATTCATAGCAGGCTATATCCAGAAACATTTTAGTGATATCTTTAAGGTTGAAGCACAAAAGTCAGACATTTACCTGCACACTGATCCAGATGCGTTCAACATCCAGCATGATATTCTGCTCACAAACAAAGAGAACTTTGAGAAGATCATCATTGATACAAAATACAAGCCACGGTGGAATCTTGAAGAGAGAGATCCGAAGAAAGGGATAAAACAGTCTGACATGTATCAGATGATAAGCTATGCCTATAGAAGAGGAACAGATAAGGTAATGCTGATCTACCCTAATACATGTGAAGAGTTAACAGGAGATTCGGTTTTTATAATTAAGAAAAGTAGTACAGATGAGAATATCAGAATAAAAGTTGTTGATGTGCCTTTTTGGTCGATGGAAGGTCATCTATGTGTTGGAGAAAAGTTAAAAGTGCGACTAGAAGAAATATTTAGTGATAGCTTTTAAAGAATAGTGTTTCTAACCAGCTTTTTTAACATATACAGGCTTTCGTCCAGTACGAAAATATTTATTTTATTGTAAATGTTAAGAACTTGTTCTGAGTAGAATCGGATGAATCTTTTGAGCTCTCACACCTGCCAATTGAAAGTTGCAAACTTAAGAAAGAGCCATCATAATGATACACGAAATGCTCTCCACCTTTTCTCAATATTTTTGGTACAAAGGTATTCAATAATATTCTCTTAATGCTAAAAAGCTTTGTCATTTTTTCC
>CAZXUT010000139.1:0-2607 GCA_964643785.1 uncultured Proteiniclasticum sp. | reverse complement strand
CTTTGGAATAGGAGCTTTGCATCAGTAATGAAGAAAATAATAATCTCCCAAGAATTTGATCCTTATTTTAACATAGCTGCAGAGCATCAGATGTTTTTAAATTCAGAGGAAGATACCCATTTGTTTTTATGGAAAAATGATGCTTGTGTTGTGATCGGAAGAAACCAAAACCTATATGCAGAATGTGATCTTGCCTACCTTAAAGAACATAATATTAAGGAAGTGCGGAGGTTTTCGGGAGGTGGGGCTGTATATCATGATAAAGGCAACGTTAATTTTACCTTTATCACAAAAGAAAAATCAGCCAATCATGCTCTATTTATAGAACTCATACAGTCAGCGATGCAAATACTTGGCATTGACTGCGAATTTAGCGGAAGAAATGATTTATTATATAGGAATCAAAAATTTTCAGGTCATGCTTATTATACAGACGGCACTAATTATATGTACCATGGTACAATCCTGGTCAATGTAAATTTTGAACAATTAGGCAAAGTACTTACACCGTCAGCATTAAAGCTAAAGTCCAAGGGGATCGAATCTGTAAAAAGCAGAGTTATTAACTTATCTGAAGTAAACAGTGAAATAACTGTGCAAAGAGTAATGAGGGCATTTATAGAGGCTTTTGATGGTGAGAAAATAGAGTATATTAATAAAACGAATGTGGAAGTGCCATTAGAGAAGCTTCTCTCATCTAAAGAATGGTTGTATGCCCAGTCTCCAAGCTTTGACATAGAATTAGAACATAAATATCCATTTGGAAATATATCTGTATATGTTTCAGTATCGGATGATCTGATACAAGGTATAAAAATCAATACGGACAGTCTGAAGACTTTTGATTTCAAAGCCTGTGAAGAAGAACTGAATGGGAAATATTTCGTCGAACAAAGGATATGGGAATGCATAGACTTGTATATCAATATAAACAATCATGATATTTAAAACTTTTCAAAGAACGGCAAGTTGAATAGTTAAATGCGAGTGAGCCATTCAAAAAACTCCAATGAACTCGCATTTAGAATTACAAAATGCCTTGATCCATGAAGTCGCAGTAAGGATTTCATGGATTTTTTATGTGGATGTGATACAGTATCAAGGTGTCCTGTCTTCGGATTGGAGGACCTAAATGAACGCAAAAATCAAGAAGCACCTGACCCTGGACGACAGGATTGACATCCAGATCTTACTGAAAGAAGGGAAAAATTTCATACAGATAGCCGATCACATTGGAAAAGACCGTTCCACAATCAGCCGGGAGATCAAAGCCCATCGATATCTCACGGAAACCACTGCGGGAAATGACTGCATCCATCGAATAGTATGCGACAATCCAAAGACATGCAAACGCCGGGATGCCTGTTTTGGTAACCGGTCCTGTCGCATTCGATGCAAGTTATGCCGGATAGACTGCGACCGCTATGAGAAAGAATCCTGCATCCGGCATAACAAACCGCCCTATGTATGTTCCGCTTGTGAGACCAAGTCGAAATGCTGGCTCACCAAGATGGAATATGAGGCAAAGCGGGCTCATGGGGCCTATGAAACCTTGAGATCAGAGTCAAGACAGGGCATCTCGCTGGCGGAGGAAGATTTGGATTATCTGAACTCCGTGGTTTCTCAGCAGATTAAGCAAGGGCAATCCATCCCGGTCATCTGGGAGAACTACAAGGACGAGATGCCGATATCCGGCAGAACCCTCTACAAATATGTAGAACAGGGTTTGCTGGATGCAAAAAACCTGGACCTCAGGAGAAGGGTACGGATGCCACAAAGAAAGAAAAGCGGCCCCGTTCTCCATATCGACAAGCAATGCCACATAGGAAGGACCTTTGAAGACTACAGCAGTTATGTGGATGAAAATCCGGATGCGGCCGTCGTTCAGATGGATACGGTGGAAGGGAGAAAGGGTGGCAAGGTGCTCCTTACCCTCTTGTTCACCAACTGCGATTTGCAACTGATGTATCTGCGCGACCGTAATACGGCAGCTTCCGTAATCCAGGTGTTCGATTACTTCAGGGAAAGGCTGGGAAATGGGCTGTTTCAAGAACTTTTCCAGGTCATTCTGACGGACAGGGGATCCGAGTTCACTGACCCGGTAAGGATTGAAGCAGACCTTGGCACTGGCGAAATCCAGTGCAAGGTATTTTATTGCGACCCAAGGAACAGCAATCAGAAGTCCAACTGTGAGAAGAACCACGGTCTCATCCGCTATGTCCTGCCAAAAGGGAAGTCGATGGATAAGCTGACCCAGGAGGATGTAACAAAAATGATGAATCACATCAATTCCTATCCAAGAAAAAAATGGAACGGGCAGTCTCCAATAGATCTCTTTACGAAGATCTACGGCCAACAAGCTTCGAACAAACTTGGCCTGGTGAAGATACCGCCCGAATCCATAATCCTAACACCGGCATTACTGAAGTAAGTCGGTAATTTCAGCGAAGGCAGGACAACCAAATATCCATCAAAAACCGGGGTGCATCTAGGACTTCAAAATCGAAGGGAAATGCAGCCCGGCACTTAGCATGCCGTCGCTAACATGATTGTATGCTTTTCCTGGGTAAAAATCAATGAAATTGCGGTATTTACAACTTCAATCCA
>CAZXUT010000138.1:0-2643 GCA_964643785.1 uncultured Proteiniclasticum sp. | reverse complement strand
GAAGTCACTTAACGAACTTCTTAATCGAATGAAAGCCGAAGCTATCACACCTGAAGAGCAGATTGTTATTATCGGACATGGAGACTCTTTAGAAGATGCACTGCTTCTCGAGAAGAAAATAAGACAGGCACTTCCTGTAAAAGAAGTGATTCTTACTTATATCGGGCCGATTATCGGAAGCCATACAGGCCCTGGAATGGTCGGTCTGACCTTTCTAGGAAAGAAAACAGAAGAATAGAAAAATCAATCCCCATGGCAGTTTAGGGAAAACAGCCATGGGGATTTCTCTATAATAATTTAACCATCTCGTGTTGAGAAAGATCATCTTCAATGAATCCCTTTTTACGAACAAACCCCGACAAGCCCATATGATTTGAAAAGCTGATATAGAGTGCTTCACTGGAAACATCTTTTGCAATATAGTCAAGAATAGAAGTTCCTGCAGACTGAAGCCTCGCTTCTGGCTCCACCCAGATGAAAAAGATTTTTCCGGAGTCTCTGTAAGCGCTTGTCCCAATAAGTTCCTCCCTGTGATAAAGCCCTATATATTTTATTCCCTCGATTTTTCTCATTGCCTTGAAATCCGTCTGCCAGTTGAGGTGTACATCTTTCAAAAACTTTTCCAGACCAATGAGATCTCCATAAGATATTTCTCTGATTGAATAATCCGAACGCCTATTCTGTGGTGCATAGCCCAGGTCTTTCTTTTTCATCGAGTAATATTTCATGTCATATATTTTAATGTACCCTTTCTTCTCATAAAACGAAATCGCTCGATCGTTTCCTTTGATTACTTCAAGAAAAAGCTGACTACATCCATTTTCTATGGCATTCATTTCATGAAGAGAAAAAAGCGCATCACTGACGCCTTGTCCTCTATGAGGCGGATCGATGCAAAGAGTCCCACATCGCATGGTTTTGACACCACCAAACTGTTTTATCCCACCAAGAACAAGTCCTATGGGATTTTCTCCTTGAAAGGCTACATAGGAACAGGACATCTCATTCCCGTCCGAACCAAATAGACGCGAGAAAAACTCTTCCTGTGTCATTTCAAATCTGATGATATAATCCGAAAAACCTTTCTGAAATGCTTCGTAAATTTTCTCTTTACTGGTCTCTTCCGCCTTGAAATACTTATACATGACGCCCCCCATTAAAGACTATATTTTTACTATATATTATCATGTTTTTCATCTCTTATACATCCAAATGAAAAAGAAATCTCTCAGCATTCAAACTGAGAGATTTCTTTCATTCGTCCTTGATTATTACACCATTCTATTTCACTTTTTCCATGATGTATTCTTCCACTTCTTCCAGAGTCTGCGCATCCTTAATACCAGGGAAAGTGCCTCTCTCAAATAGAAGGCCCTCTTCAGTCTCTATGAAAGCAAATCTTACAGTATCGATAATGGCATACCCTGCAAAGTCTTTCATGTGAAGAACCTTTCCGTTCTCTTCCCAGACTTCTTCACTGCTGTAGATGAGAGGCATGAAGATTCCTCTCTCACCAGGTTTCATGGCTCTTGTGATATTGAAATCTGCTCCCATTACATTCCCTGTATCCACAGGACCAGGGAGCATGGCAGAGATGGTGTCTCCTTCACTCAGGTTTCCATCGTAGACCTTTTCAACATCTATGGTGAGTAACGCCCTGTAGTGTTTTATGCCATCAAAATCCATGCTGATGTTTTTCACTTCCTTCACTGTACCCATGAAGGCTACAGTATCAAACATGTTAAAAACCTCTTCTTCATTGAATATCATGGTGATTGCACCTGCATTTGAAGGCATTTCAGGTACTTCATCAACTGCGGTGATTGTAACGCCCTCTTTCGCATAGAGCACATTCCCATCTCCCTTCAGGTTCAGACTGGACAGACCGATGGTCAGAACAAGGGCTGCAGCTGCGACTCCTGTCACCATGAAGATATTCTTTCTCTTATTTTTCATTTCTTTTCCACTTCCTTTGGTCATTTCATTTTTACTGGCCAGAATATGACCCAGCATTCTTTTCTTTGCCACTTCATCTGGAGAAATTTGATTCATGGCTTCATCATATTTTCTATTCTTCAAATATATCATCTCCTATCATTTCCTTAAGACGATCTCTTCCTCGCTTCAGATAGTTACGAATGGTCGAAGGAGGCTTATCCATCAGTTTTCCAATCTCGTTACTGTCATATCCTTCATAGTAGTAAAGATAGAGCGTGATTCTGTATTTTTCAGGCAGTTTCATCACCGATTTCAGTACATCACCTTCTTCTTTTTCATCCATCTGAACTCTGTTGATTTCATCTTCGATATTCTCTCTTTTCTGCCACCAGTGCTTCAGATGATTTTTGCACAGATTTTTAGCGGTCACAATCAGCCATGCTTTTTCATGTTCAGTGCTTTCAAAGACAACTGACTGATCAAGAATTTTTATGAATGTATTCTGAACCATATCTTCTATATCCATGGTGTTCTTTAAAAAGGAATAACAGATGCGGTATACCATATCCACATTTCTTTCGTAGATTTCAATTATTTCATTTTCTTTTCGAAGCTTCGTATTCAGCAATGCTAACCCTCCCTTCACTATTAATACAATCATACAAGGCAATATGTCCCAAAAGATTGAAAATCAGAAACAAAATA
>CAZXUT010000137.1:0-2810 GCA_964643785.1 uncultured Proteiniclasticum sp. | reverse complement strand
GATAACCATGAACCGATTATCACCAGAGAACAAGGACAGATGGTTCGGGAGATTTATGAATATCGAAGAAACCAGATGGGGAATGACCGCAGTGAAAAATATCAAAACAGGTACGAGTTCAGCAGCAAAATCAAGTGCAGTGAATGCAATGGCTCATTTAAAAGGCAAAAGATCTACATCGGTAAGCCTTACGAGAAAATCCAATGGAGCTGTACGAACCACATTAAGAACAGTGCGATGTGCAAAATGAAACCTGTTCGTGAGGACATCATCAAAGATGCCTACCTGACAATGTGGAATAAACTTGTCAGCAATTATGGGTACATACTCATCCCGATGCTGGACTCCCTTAAGAATCTTCGAATCAATAAGGAACAAGAAACTGAAATTGAAGAATTAAACCATAAGATCATGGAACTGACTGAGCAGAGCCATATCCTGAGCCGAGTAGCGCAAAAGGGATATGTGGACTCTGCTCTTTTTATACAGAAACAAAATGCTCTGAATGTTGAACTTGAAGAAACGAAGAGAAAAAGGAACAGCCTTCTGGATTCCAATGGGTTCGAAAAGGAGATCGCTGGTACTCAAAGACTGCTTGAAATCATCCGGTATAACCCAGTGATTATGGAGGATTATGATGAAAGCCTCTTTAGCCATACAGTGGAGCAGGTGATTATCGGTCAAAAGAATACGATAACCTTCAAACTGATTAATGGACTGGAGTTGATAGAGAAGGCAGGAACAGGTGGTGAGCAGGAATGATGCAAAGACATATGCCCATGGGATACAAGATGGTGAATGGAGCAGTTGAAATACAAGAGGAACATGCGAAAACGGTAAAATCAATTTTTACAGATTACATCGCTGGGAAATCTATGTTTGCCATCGCAAAAGACCTGACCGCAACAGGCGTACTTAATGCCAACAAGAAGCCGAATTGGAATCATGGTTCAGTGGGGAAGATCCTGCAGAACATCAGGTATCAAGGGGACGAATTATATCCAAGACTTATTGATGACGAGACCTTTAAAAAGGCACAGGAGCGAAGGGTAAGAGTAGAGAAGAAACTCAGTAGAACACAGCAAGTGCAAGCCATTCGAAATCAAACGGTTTTCAGCGGCATGATCCGATGCGGCGAATGTGGTGAAAACTACAAGAAGTACATCGAGCACGCTGGAAAGCCTTCTGAAAAGGTCAAATGGAAGTGCAAACATTATATCTACCAAAACCGGGTTTTATGCAAAAACCATTTCTTCACCGATGAGGACTTGAAAGAGATTTTTATAGAAGCTACCAATCAACTATTAAGGCAAAGGTGGCTGATCGAAAAAATCAAACCGCAAGAACCGCCGAAGATGAGCTTGGATTTAAGAGAGACTGAAAACAGGATTAAGGAACTGGAGCTGGAAGGTGACTACTCGAATCCGATGCTGCCAGAACTGATACTCAGGAGAGCGCAGCTCTACTATGCAGGGGCTAAAGTATATGATCAACCAAGAAATGCTGAGAAGTTGAAAGAAGCTCTTGCGGAAATCAACACCTTGACGGAATTTGACGAGGAACTGTTCAAAACGATCATTAAGCAGATGACCATTTATAAAGAAACCAAGATAGCGGTTGAATTTATAGGTGGCATCATCATAGAACGACCCATAGAAACCCAAAGAAAGGATGGTAACCATGGCAGTAGCAAAAAAGACGGTAGCAATCATACCGCCTCAAATGAAATATGATAGGCATGTGCGAGTAGAACAGAAAACACTAAGGGTAGCCGCTTATTGCAGAGTCAGTACGCTTCTGGAACAGCAGGAAGGCAGCTACGAAGCACAGGTCGATTATTATACAGAAAAAATCAATAGCAACCCAAACTGGAAGTGTGCCGGAATATTCGCCGATGATGGCAAAAGCGCCACACAGACAAAGAAACGTGACGATTTCAATGCCATGATCGATGCATGTATGGCAGGAAAAGTGGATCTGGTACTGACAAAATCGGTCAGCCGATTCGCTAGAAACACAGTCGATGCCCTGCAGTGCATACGAAAGCTTAAAGAAAAGAATGTACCGGTAATCTTCGAAAAAGAGGGCGTCAACACCATGGAAAGCGGTGGCGAACTCCTGATTACGATCCTAAGCAGTCAGGCTCAGGAGGAAAGCCGGAATATCAGCGAGAATACAAGGTGGGGCTTAACCAGAAGATTTGAAAACGGCATCATATCGGTGAATCATAAGAAGTTTCTCGGCTACACCAAAGATGCTGATGGTAACCTCATCATCGTCCCGGATGAAGCGGTGATTGTTAAACGGATTTTCAGAGAGTATCTGGAGGGAAAAAGCATCATACAGATTGCCAAAGGGCTACAAGATGACGGCATAAAGACCGTAACAGGACTTGAAAACTGGCATCCTGGCACCATTGATAAGATGCTCTCAAACGAGAAGTTCTGCGGAGATGCCTGCATGCAGAAAACCTACACCATCGACTTCCTTACGAAAAAGAAGGTCAAGAACCAAGGGTATGCGCCACAATACTATATCGAAGACAACCATGAGGCGATTATCCCGAAAGAGCTGTTTCACCAAGTACAGGTTGAAAAAGCCAGAAGAGCAAGTCTCAACAAAGCTGCAGTAACAAGAAAGGCAAATAAGGCCAAGAAAGAAAAGAGCAAATACAGCTCAAAGTATGTGCTGACGGAACTCCTGACTTGCGGAGAATGCGGACACTCATACAGAAGACAGACATGGTCCAAATACGGTCAAAAGTCAGCAGTATGGCGCTGCGAGGATAGACTGAAACAGGGGACAAGCTC
>CAZXUT010000136.1:0-2968 GCA_964643785.1 uncultured Proteiniclasticum sp. | reverse complement strand
TCGATTCCATTCACTATAAGTTTCACACTATCTCTCCATTACATTTTCTTTTATTATATCTCTAAACTCTTTAAGTTGGCTTAATTCATTGAATTTTAATCCAATGGTCTGGATCTCAATAGAGAGAAAAAGAAGGAAACTCATTCAGCAGTTTCCTTCTTATATATTATCTATTTAGTTATAGCATCTTCCAGAAGCTTCTTCACATAATTTGGAAGCGCAAATGAAGCTTTATGAATTTCCGTATTGTAGTAGCCTGTTTCAAGTCCCAGTGCGTTCCAGTTATCCTCATTAAGGTCCTTTACAGGATCAATGGATTTGGAAGCAAAGCCGAAGAGCCAGTGCCCTGAAGCATAAGTTGGAATATGAACCTGATATACTTTTGAAATCGGGAAGAATTCATGGATTCTCTTATGCGCTCTTTGCATGGCTTTCTGATAATCCTCATAAAAAGGACTTTCATGCTGATTTACAAGGATACCCTCTTTCGTAAGTGCTTTATAGCAGTTCTCGTAGAATACACTTGTAAAGAGTCCTTCTCCAGGTCCGATGGGATCGGTGCTGTCTACTATAATCAGGTCGTATTCATCTCTTTTCTCACTGACGAATTTAAGGCCGTCTTCGAAATAGAGCGTTACTCTTTCATCATCCAGTCCGCTGGTTGAGTTCGGGAAATACTCTCTACATACATCAACAACAAGCTTGTCTATTTCAACCATGTCTATTTTCTCAATGCTTTTATACCTGACGAGTTCTCTGACTGTTCCTCCATCACCGGCACCGATGACAAGTACTTTCTTGATACCTGGATTTGTTGCCATAGGCACATGAACAATCATATCGTGATATATGAATTCATCTTTTTCTGTAATCATGACAAGTCCGTCTAAGGTAAAGAACTTGCCAAATTCATTTGTTTCAAATACATCTATTCTCTGAAAATCACTCTTTCCTGAGTAGAGCTGCTTTTCCACCTTGATGGAAAACTTCGCTTCTTTGCTGTGATTTTCTGTATACCAAAGTTCCATAAAATCCCTCCGTTATATGATTAATTATCGTAAATATTTCTTCCACTATAGATCTCTATCATTTCTTTTCTTAAGTTGTTTGAAATCTCCAGACGTTCTTTCGGTGAAAATTCTCTGATGTCGTTTCTGAAAAGATAATTCTGCAGATTCAGGTCTTTGATCAGCATCTTTGTATGAAAGAGGTTTGCCTGATATACATTGATATCCTGCGCATCATAAGTATCTAGTGTCTTTTCATCTATATAGTCCTGAATGGATCGTATATCATGGTCCATGAAGATCTTTCTGCCATCTTCACCTCTGGTGAATCCACGAACGCGATAATCAATGGTGATGATGTCCGAGTCAAAGCTACCGATAAGATAATCCAGCGCATTCAAAGGTGAGATCTTTCCGCAGGTGGATACCTCGATATCCACTCGAAAGCTCGCAATGGATTTATCTGGATGATACTCAGGATATGTATGCACAGTAAGATGGCTCTTATCCAGATGACCTACTACACTTTCTCTTTTCTCATAAAGACTTTCTCCGAGATTACAGGATGGATCCACACTTGTCATCAGAAGAGGTTCCTCTGAAATAAGAATCGTAACACTTGCTCCTTGAGGATCATAGTCCTGCTTTGAGATGTTCAGCACATGTGCACCAATCATATCTGTAACGTCACATAGAATTTTTGTAAGCCTCTCTGAATTATACATTTCATCAATATAATCTACGTACTCACTCTGTTCTCTTTCAGTCTTTGCGTAACAGATATCATAGATGTTAAAGCTTAAGGTTTTCGTCAAATTGTTAAATCCGTATAGTTTTAATTTCTCTGCCATTTTGGCGCTCCTTCTCTTTAAAATGATTTGAGCCTAAGGAATCTATCTGATACTCCTCTTTATTATCTCAATACTTTATCTCTTAATAAAACTGTATCCTCAGTGAGTTTACAGAAAAACAAGGCTTCTGTCAATAACCTTCCTTCAACTTTAATAAACAAAAAGTTTAGTATTACTAAACAAAAAGCTGATTTTTAGTTCACTTGAAAAAAAAGAAAAAGACGATCTTCATCACCTCATCTCAAATGCCTGTAAAGACTATCTTGCAGAGCCCAGTTAAGGTTTTATATTTCTCGGCTTTCTCAATTTTAAATAATTATATGCGTATTATTTATTTTGAAATAGAAAGAAGCTGAAAGATTTCTCTTGCAGCTTCTTATTCCAATAGACATGAACCGTTCCTCTTCTATTTAAGATCTTTCTCTTTCTCTTTCTTCTTTTTTTCCAGCACAGATTCAAATTCTTCGAGCAGTTCTTTCAGTTTATCATCAGGCAATACTTTTCTAGCAAGCGTAATCAATTCTTCTTCCTCTTCTTTCATATGATGTTCAAGAACTTCTTTAAGTACGCTGAACTTTGCATCCCATGTCTCATTCTCAATGGATGTTTTCTCAATGACACTAAACTGATAGTTTCCTAAGCTATGTTCTTCAATCATCTCACGAACAACTTCTTTGTCCTTTTCTCCAGCTTTTTCTCTGACAAGCGGAAACACAACATGTTCTTCTGCTTCATGATGGCCGTAGAGCATTGCATACAGATCTCTGAAAAGGTCTTTTTTCTTCTGTCCTGCAGCATTTTCAATTTCTTTCATCAGGTCTCTAAACTGATCGTGCTCTTCCTTGATGTGGGTCAATACGTCCATTTCTTAAACCTCCTAAAATATATTGATTTTTTCTACTTTGATTGTATATTATTCTTCAATTTAATGTCAATGTAGTGCAGAACTTCAATCAAATGTATTCCTATGCGTTCCAATGTATTTCCTCTCTCGTGTGCAGCGTTTCACCTGTTTTTTTGTAATAAAAAAAACTACATCCTAAGATGTAGTCTTATGGTGGCTTCACTCGGAATCGAACCAAGGACACGTAGATTTTCAGTCTACTGCTC
>CAZXUT010000135.1:0-2977 GCA_964643785.1 uncultured Proteiniclasticum sp. | reverse complement strand
GATACTGGAAAAGAGTATAAGATTTTTGGCGAAAGTCATCTGGATGAGATCAGCAAAGAATATGATCTCAATATTCTAGGAAAACTTATGATAGATCCAAAACTTGCAGACGCATGCGACAGAGGTGATATTGAACATCACATCAATAAGGAGTTTACCGATATAGCAGATAAAATAGAGGAAATGGTTTAATGAAGGGGGAAATGACGATGAAGATAGCAGTAGCAAAGAGTGGAGAAGTTATTTCAGCACATTTTGGTCATAGTGAGGGATTTGAAATCTATGAGGTGGTTGAAAAGACAATCAGCCCTTCGAGTTTTCTTGAAAGCCCGGTTCATGAACATGGATCATTACCAAAGTTTCTTGTAGACCAGAATGTTGATGTACTCATCGCTGGAGGACTTGGTCAGGGAGCCGTTACAAAGCTCAGTGATGCAGGAATAGACGTGGTAAGGGGTATCTCAGGAAATCCGCTGGATGCGGTAAAGAAATTTGTGGATGGATTACTTGAATCTACAGGAGCTCCGTGCAGCGGACATGGAGATCATCATGATCATCATCATGATGAAAATCATGAATGTCAGGGACATGGTCATCACAACTAGATAGAAAAATGAATGGCTGGGTAAACATGAGAAGTGTTTGCCCGGCTGTTTTTATAATCTGATTATTATTAGCTTTACAATGCTGCGTGGAAACTCTATAATGACAGAAATCAGAGTATTGCGACATCTTAATGATGAGTAACTATGGAGGAGACAGATTATGGAGAAAAAGAAGAAAAAACTGTTCGATCGAATTGCACCTGTATATGGGATGTTCTTCCCGTTGCAGAAAAAGAGTTTTGCATTTGTGCCTGAAATGTTGAAAGAAGACGGACTATTTCCTCCTATGCAGATTCTGGATATCGGATGTGGAACGGGGGCACTTCTTTCAGTGCTTGAAAGTGAAGGTTATCAGGTGACAGGTATAGACCCGGCGAAAGAAATGCTGAGAGTGGCCATGTGGAAGACAAGAGAGCAGAATATCAGATACTACCATCTTAAAGATCAGGATACCCTTCCATTCAAGGACAACAGTTTTGATGCAGTCATCAGTTCCCATGTCCTTCATGGAATGCCTGAGGAGAGGCGTATGCATCTTTATGGGGAGATGAAGAGAATTTCAAGAAGAAAAGTGATTATTTATGACTACAACAAGAATCGTTCGCCACATGTAAGTTTCATTGAATACCTGGAAAAGGGAGACTACTTCCGATTCATCCATGTTGCTGAAGAAGAAATGAAAAAAGTGTTTGGTGATGTGAAAATAACCCATGTGGACAAACAGACAGCCTGGTATGTGATGGATGCTCAAGGTCCGAGGATTCGGGCTGAGAATGAAGGATGATTCAAGAAGTTCAGGAAGATTCAGGAAGATTTTAAAGAAAAAGAGGAAATATATTGAAAAGTATGATATAGTAACAAAAGCGACTTTTTTAGGTAGTGACCATCCATGTACTTTTATGAAGTATTTTTTTAGCTGGTCATCAGAAATATAGCAGAAATCAATGTATGGGAACGCATTGCACGTTCCTATTTTTTTGTAATTTTTCTGAGCATACCGGTGGATAAAAAAGACTAAATAAAAATGTCATGACCAAGATGTCATGCTAAAGGAGTATATATGTTATTTACAGAAATGAACCTGACCCTACCTATACAGAAGGCCCTCAAGGATGAAGGGTATACTGAAGCGACACCGATCCAGGAACAATCCATTCCAGAACTTCTGGAAGGAAAAGACCTTATGGGTTGCGCACAGACGGGAACAGGAAAAACTGCAGCGTTTGCGCTGCCGATTCTAGAGGCACTTTCCAAGAACCAGACTTTTAACGGAAAGAGACGAATCAAGACGCTTGTTCTAGCACCTACTAGAGAGCTGGCTATCCAGATTGCTGAAAGCTTTAAAGGGTACAGCAAGTACTTGAACCTGAAGACTACTGTCATATTTGGAGGAGTTTCACAAAATCCTCAGACGGTGACACTGACAAAAGGAATCGATATTCTAGTTGCCACACCAGGAAGACTGCTTGATCTTATTCAGCAGAAATACATCAACCTGTCCCAGGTAGAGCACTTTGTGCTGGACGAAGCGGACATGATGCTGGATATGGGCATGCTTCACGATGTGAAGAAAATCATCTCCTATCTTCCTTCAAAGAGACAGACACTCTGCTTTTCGGCAACTATGCCAAAAGAGATTGAAATCCTCGCAAACTCAATGCTTCATAAACCTGTGAAGGTTACAATCACACCAGTTGCATCCACAGTGGATACCATTGTTCAGTCTGTTTACAATGTAAACAAAAAGAACAAGATCCATCTTCTGACTGATCTTCTGGGAACATTGGATATGGACCGTGTACTTGTATTCTCAAGAACCAAGCATGGTGCGGACAAGATTGTAAAAGCGCTGGAGAGTAAAAAATTCAGTGCACAGGCTATCCATGGTAATAAATCTCAGAATGCAAGACAGCTTGCGCTGAAAAACTTCAAAGACCGTGAAACCAGAATTCTGGTGGCGACTGATATTGCAGCAAGAGGCATCGATGTAGAAGAGCTTTCACATGTCATCATCTATGACCTTCCTGAAGTGGCTGAAACGTATGTACATAGAATCGGACGTACAGGTAGAGCTGGTCTTGGTGGCGTTGCTATATCCTTCTGTGATTCTGCAGAGCAGCATCTGTTAAGAGATATTGAAAAGCTGATCAGCAAGAAAATCACTGTTGTAGAAGACCACAGCTATCCTCTGGTTTATATGCCGGAAGAAGAGGCTGTCGAGAAGAGATATCAGCCAAGCAAGAAAAGCAGCAGTAGCAGCAATAACCGTGGAGGATACGGAAAATCATACAATGACAACAGCTCTTCCAAAAGAAGGCAGAGTTCAGGTCAGAAAAATCAGTATGCGAAGAAAAATAAAGCAGTATAAATAA
>CAZXUT010000134.1:0-3031 GCA_964643785.1 uncultured Proteiniclasticum sp. | reverse complement strand
GCCATCTTCAAGGTTCCTTCCAAAGTGAACCCGGCTTTCAGAATCACTCTTTTCGAACGCTGATTAAATGGATAATGATAGGCTGATATGATCTTCATATCGAGCTCCTTAAATGCATACTCAAGAAGCGCATTCACCGCTTCCGTCATGAGTCCCTGTCCCCAGTAATCTTTTCCCATGGCATAGCCGATCATCCGTGAACCTCTGAAGTCTCTTTTCCGGTCTTCATGAAGACCAAGAGACCCGATGACTTTTCCATCTTTTTTATGCTCCATGGCGAAAATATCGGCGCTTTTGATGAATTCTTTCAGAATCTCTTCTGACTCTTCCATACTTTCATGGGGTTTCCATCCAGCTGAGGGTCCCACATGAGGATTACTTGCATAAGCATAAAAATCCGGAAGATCTTTTTCTTCGAACCTTCTGATGTATAGTCTTTCTGTTTCCAGGACCATATCTTCCTCACCTCATTATAATATCTGTTATGTTCATCTTACCTCAATCATCTCTTTTATAACAGGTATTTCAGATAATATTCTCTGAAACATGATAGTTACCATAGTAACTTTCTTTTCTTTCAGAATGATATATACTTAAAAAAATAGGTATAAGAAGGAGCATGCAAATATGATTGAAACTGTATATGATTATTCATTAGCTGACGATAAAAAGGTTGAAAAACTCATTGATCATCCTGTCGCCATGTTCAACCACATGGTATTCCCGAAAGGACAAGGACTTCCAGAACATTTCTCAAATTCCAACGTCTATATGATCATTGTCCGTGGAACGCTGACCATAAAGTTGGGTGATCAGGAACCCCATGATTACTCTAAAGGACAGATGCTGAACATTCCATACAAAGTGAAAATGAATGTAGGGAACAGCCATGATGAGGTTCTTGAACTTTTCGTCATCAAAGCGCCTACACCTGCACAGTATAAGGAAGACTAGTTCATAAAGAATGAACAGCGAGAATCAACCTCAAAGTTAAACCTCACCGAGTGAAGAAGGATATTTCCTTTTCCGGTGAGGTTTATTTTATTTTCTTCCATCCCATCCATACTTCCCCTTCATCTCCACGAATCTGACCCACTCCACGGTTTCCATTTCTACTGTTTCATCCTGATTCTTTCTGATCAGCTTCAGTTCCTGCAGATTCTCCGGACCTATAGGGATAATCATCTTTCCGCCTTTTTTCAGCTGATAAAGAAGTTCATCCGGTACTTTTACCGCAGCGGCTGTGACCATAATGCGGTCATACGGTGCATATTCTTCCCATCCCAGACTTCCATCGCCTACTTTGAAAATGATGTTCTTATAGCCCATTTCGTCCAGTCTCTCTTTCGCTTTCATTGAAAGCTCCGGAATTCTCTCCACTGTAATCACTTCCTTTGAAAACGCCGACAGCAGCGCTGTCTGATACCCTGACCCTGTGCCTATTTCAAGAACACGGCAATCTTTATCTGGGTCCAGGATATAGGTCATCATCAGCACAAGTGTGGGCTGAGATATGGTCT
Organism: uncultured Proteiniclasticum sp.; assembly: GCA_964643785.1. Taxonomy (GTDB): domain Bacteria; phylum Bacillota; class Clostridia; order Clostridiales; family Clostridiaceae; genus Proteiniclasticum. The sequence continues at coordinate 1,511 of CAZXUT010000134.1, read as the reverse complement.
GTCCGAATCCGATGGGAAGTGGACTGTTCATTTCAGCCAGTTTCTTATAATGTCCTTCCAGAAAAAGCGAACGATCAAGTGAAAGAAAATAGCTTTCCAGTGCTTCATAATCCATAAAAACCACCCCTTTTCACCTTCAATATAATCCTATTTCTCCTGAACCTCAATATCTTTAACTCAATGTTAAAACAATGCTCATATCCAAGTAGAAGTACTCACTTATAATGAAAGAGAAGATGAATACGAGGAGGAATACTATGTCAGTGAAAAAAGAAAATAAAAACAAAGACCCGAAGTTCTATGAAGCGCCAGAATCTGGAACCATAAGACAGGAAATAGATCCATCCCAACCAGAAGGGGCATCAAAAGATGACGCAAAAGGTTCCACAGCTGAAGCACCCGAATCAGGAACCATGAGAGAAAAATAATCTGAGTGCGTAGAATGAAATTAAAGGTTCTGCTGAAATAACATTTCAAAAACTGAATTATTACGCAAATAGAGAAGTTTCGTACCATGACGGTAACGAAGCTTCTCTATTTTAATCTTGCTAAGCCTGATCTATAAAATGAGGCAATTCTTTATACTAATATTAATTATTCTTATAATTGCATTACCTAACATGCTGATCAATCAGGAATTTGTCAGTTTCTCACTCACGATACCTAAAGTCCTGACAGCCTCGTTGATATGGACAATCTGATTATTCTCTTCATCTATGGTTGCTTGTATCTCTTCTATAGATGCCGCATGTTCTTCGGAAATGGCAGCTATATTTCCCACCTGCTCCTCCATGGAGGTGAAAGACTCAAAAAGTTTCCCTAGGCTTTCTGATTCGACTGACGTCAGATTTTTCATGTTATGGAATATCTCTGTCGTCTTTTTGAAATTCTCAGTAACCAGATTCATGAGGTTTAGTCCTTTCCTGGTCGCTTCCTCCCCTTTCTTCACGCCTGTTATGGTCTTGTTTTTCATTTCATTGATTTCATTGATCAGCACCGTGGCTTTTTCTACATTCTGCCCACTTAACTGTGCCAGTTTTTTGACTTCTTCTGCAACCACGGCAAATCCTCTTCCGTGTTCTCCGGCTCTAGCAGCTTCAATGGCTGCATTTAGGGAAAGAAGATTAGTCTGACTGGAAATGGCGATCAGTCCCTGGAAGATAATATTTATGTCTTCAATACTCTTATCAAGATTTATCATATCACTGCTGATATCAGTGACAATTTTTTCAATGCTCTGCATCTGGATAGATGAATCATTAAGGTTCTCAAGACTTTCATTCACACTGTCAGAAGACTTTACAGCTCCATCTGAAATTTCTTCAGATGCTCCACGTATTTTTTTCAGTCTTATCCTGTTGTCGATGACAGAAGACAGTATGCTCTGAATTCCCTGAGCTTCTTCTGTTATGCCCTGTGCAATTTCCTGAGATGCTGCATTGATTGAGTTGCTGACTTCTCTGATATTTCTCATGCTATCAGTCAGCTCCTTTATTCCACCATCCAGCTCT
>CAZXUT010000133.1:0-3145 GCA_964643785.1 uncultured Proteiniclasticum sp. | reverse complement strand
GTTCACGTACAGTTCTGCGAGAGGCTTAAGGGGAGGTTCCTTAGGCCTACTCTCTAGATGAATGAAAAGGATTTTGGAGACGCGTATCTGGATCATTCCAAATACAAAGAGAAAGAAGGGTATGCTTTTCTTAATGCACTTTTTTTTGATCGGCACAGAAAGTTTTTCAGAAAGCCTGTGATCGTGAAGACAGGTATTGTAGTGCTTGTGTTTATCCTGCTTTTTGGTCTGAGTATTTTTATCGACGACATTGTATTGAGCGAACTGTCTTTAGGACTGACGACACAATATCCGATCTTTATCTTTATTATGTACATGCTGTGTAACTCCAACCGGGAGACAAAAGCGATGTTCTACAACTGTGATCTTTCCATGATGCACTACGGCTTTTACAGGCAGCCCAAAGCCCTGCTTCATATGTTCACGCTGCGCCTGAAAAGAGTCATTGCAGGTAACATGGTGCCGACCTCTGCGATTATTCTTGGACTGCTTCTCATCACTTTTGTGTCAGGGGAAGGAAACTACCTGGAAATACTACCGGTACTTCTTATGATCCTTTCATTGGCGCTGTTTTTCTCGATTCATTATATGTTTATGTATTATATTTTCCAGCCATACACTTCCTCAATGGAAGTGAAAAGTCCGATTTTCAGCATCATCAATGGAGTAGTTTACTTCGCATCCTATATGGCCATGCAGATCAGAACAGTCGCATCTATCTTTCTGCCCTTTATCATCCTCTTTGCGCTGATTTATGGCGTGGTTGCGGTGACAATGGTCTACAAGAAGGCTCCGCAAACATTTAGAGTGAAATAGTCATAAAATTGTGTATAATGATAACAGGTTAATATCAAAAACAAAAGAGGTGTCTAAATTGGATAATGGATTAATGTTTCAGGGATTTGAATGGTACATCCCTGATGACGGGAATTATTATAAAGATCTTAAGAAAAAACTGGTAGACATGAAACGCATAGGTGTCACATCAGTCTGGTTGCCGCCGGTATGTAAGGCAACAGGAACAAATGATACGGGATATGGAGTCTATGATCTCTATGATCTTGGAGAATTTGACCAGAAGGGTTCCGTGCGGACAAAGTATGGGACAAAGGAAGAGCTCATTGATCTTATCAAAGCCATCCACGAGGAAGGGATGCATGTCTATGCGGATGTGGTCCTCAATCACAAAGCGGGAGCGGACTTTGAAGAAGAGTTCAAGGCAGTGAAAGTGGATATGAATGACCGCACAAAGGACATTGAGGAGCCAAGAAATATCAAGGCCTGGACAGGATTCAACTTTCCAGGAAGAAATGGGAAGTATTCTGATTTCAACTGGAACTACAATCATTTCACTGGTGTGGACTATGATTCAAGTACGGGTGATAAGGGGATTTTCAGGATCATCGGAGAAAACAAGGGCTGGAACTGGGGCGTATCTCATGACAACGGAAACTTCGATTATCTGATGTTTGCGGACATAGACCATGCGCATCCGGATGTCAGAGATGAACTGAAAAGATGGGTTGACTGGTTTATCGAAGAGCTTCAGCTGGATGGAATCCGTTTTGATGCAGTGAAGCATATCGACAGTTCATTCCTTGAAGATTTCACAGGACACATCAAAGAAAAGATGGGTGATGAATTTTATTTTCTCGGAGAGTATTGGGATCATGAGATAAAGAACAAAAAGAAATTCATGAAAGCAACAAAATACAATATGGATCTCTTTGATGTCGGTCTTCATTTCAACATGTATTCCGCTTCACAGGATTCAGATAACTACGATCTTCGAAAGCTGTTTGATGGAACAATGACCAAAACGAATCCACCCATGAGTGTCACTTTTGTGGACAATCATGACTCAGAACCGGGGCAATCACTGGAGTCCTTTGTCAAGGAGTGGTTCAAGGAGATCGCCTATGGCATTATCCTTCTTCGTAAAGATGGATATCCCTGTATTTTTTATGGAGATTATTATGGCATCGGTGGTGAATTCATGCTTGAGCCGATGAAAGACAAGATCGACACTCTTTCCCTGATCAGAAAGAACCATGCCTATGGAGAACAGGATGATTACTTCAAGGAAAAAGATCTCATCGGATGGGTCAGACAAGGTACTGAAGAACATCCTGGAAAATGCGTTGTGGTGATTTCTACTAAGGAGAAAAAATCCATTTCCATGTTTATTGACAAACAGCATTCCGGAAAAGTATATGCGGATTTCACAGGGAACTGTGAAGATAAGGTTCAGGTAAACGAAGAGGGCTATGGAGATTTCCCGGCAGAAGCAGGCAGCATATCTGTATGGCTTGAAGAGGAAATTGAACTAGGCTGATATGAAAAACTGAAAATTTAAATGAAGAGGACTGTTCGACTGAACAGTCCTCATTTAAACAAAAAATCTATCTGTTTCAAGGGATTCCAGTATGTTATGATTGAATCAGGAATTCTCAAGGAGAAAGAAATGAAAAAACTGAAGCAAGCCGTCTACAGCGCAGTGGGAAGGATTTATATTCCCGAAGAGATCAGAGGGAAACAGGACCTGGTTCTGCATATCTCCGACACACCTCAGGCGATTTATCCGGCGATAAGAAGACTGATACGAAAAATGAATCCGAAGGTGATTATACATACAGGAGATCTGGCAGACCATATCAAGCTGGAGTTCAATGAGAACCTGATGAATGAATTCATAAATGATGCGAGAAGAATAATAAGGATCATGGAGTTTTCCTCAGCAGAAGATATCTATCTGGTCATGGGAAATCATGATAAGTACAGGGAAGTTAAAGCTCTGGTCACCCGAAGCATCCTTATTGAAATGGATGCGCTTTTAAAAATTGAAGGACATGACTTTCATCTTTCCCATTACTACGAGGATGTGATTACAGACCCGAAGGATTACAATCTTTACGGTCACAATCCACTGAAGAAAAACCACAAAGTGAGGACCAGATGGTTCCTCAACGGTGTATCAAGCATCAATGTCATTGAAGCTTCCAGCGGAAAAGTACACGAGTTGAGGTATCCATGGGGAACAGACAGCAATAGATACAGACGAGTTAAGAGCGGATTATAATAAATTGAGTGAGGAGTGCGCCAGTTCGGTGCATGTAGTTTAGCTGGGTGTAACTCTCAGCCCGGT
>CAZXUT010000132.1:0-3153 GCA_964643785.1 uncultured Proteiniclasticum sp. | reverse complement strand
CTTTCAACACTTTTTTAATTTTTCATCGTTACATTGTTCGGGAACGTAGGATAAAAGCGATAATTGAAGCTAATTCTTATAGTGTAGATGCAGTTACTGGTTCTACCAAGTCCAGTAAAGGGATCATGGATGCAGTGAAAAATGCATTAGAAAAAGCGAAATAACAGACTGATATCCTCGTTTCATCATACTCAAAGGAGCTTCGCTCTAATATAGCTTAACTTGGTTATATTCAGATAATAATATAGATAGATGATTCAGAGAAACCGGAAGGGAATAACTGACCAAAAAGCTTATTTTTTACATGGGTCTTGTTTTGGATAATGAATACATGAGATCATCTGGAATCACCTGATAAATTGAGCATAAGCTAAAAAGAACAATGCACCAGATTACCCTCACTGATAAGTGAATGGAGATGATCTGGTGTATTTTCTGTTCTGAATGAATAAGATAATACATTGTAAGGTAGGGCCTTCAGAGTAGTTAATTAATTATCTGACTTTGATTTTCCAAAATCATTAAATAAGTGTTTTCAAGATAGAAACAATTGAGTTTTTCACGTGGAACTGATATAAATAAAGTGGAACGATGAATTTCAAGAATAAATTCAGAGGTGTTGTCGATATGGAAATCACAATCATTCATGGTCAAATGCACAGAGGAAGCACGTATCATATTACAGACATGCTGAAAAACAGACTTTCTGATGAGGATACAGTTGTACATGAGTTCTACATGCCCAAAGATGCACCGGGTTATTGTGTCGGTTGTTTCCAGTGTATTTTCAAAGGTGAGAAATTCTGTCCGGAAGCACCGAAGGTGCAGAAAATTAGTGAATCAATGATGGCATCTCAAGTGATCATCATTGATTCTCCAACGTATTGCTTCGAGATGACAGGACAGTTAAAGACAATGTTTGATCATTTTGCCTATCTATGGATGTCTCACAGACCCGAAGGGGACATGTTCTCAAAAATCGGCGTTGTTGTTTCTACGGCTGCAGGAGCAGGGGCTAAAAATGTGTCTAAGTCCATTCGAAGACAGCTTTTCTGGTGGGGGATCCCTAAAATATACAGCTTGAATTTCAATGTGAATGCAAGCGCCTGGGAAGATGTTCAGGAAAAAGCGATGAAGAAGATTGAGCGTGAAGTCGAGGAAACATCGATTCGGATTCAAAGTGCGTCAGGAAAATCAAAACCAGGAATCAAGACAAAACTTTTCTTCAGCATCATGAGAAAAATGCAAGGTTCCAATTCCTGGAATAAGGTCGATAAAGAACATTGGGTAAACAACCATTGGCTTGAAAAAGCGAGACCATGGAACTAATAAATAAAAGCATAAAATTAGACCTGGATTTTCTAATTGAGAAAATCCAGGTCTTTGCATTTAAAACAATTTTTCAATTTTATTCTTAATTTCTACTGACTTCTCTTCAGGATTATTGAAATTATAGATAACAGTTTTTTGCTTGCATTATTTTCCATATGCATATAAAAGTGATGAAATTATGCACATAGAATGCTGGATATGTAGAAATGTAAGGGAAGAGTTAAGTTCATGGAAAAAAGCAATAAGCTGATGATTCCAGAATTCATCATAGACAGCTTCTTGTATAGCCAAATGAGTAAATGCAATGAAAATTGGCATCTAAAGTGATTATTTGGCTAGAATCTTTGATGATACTAATTAGTGCTGGGTTTGGAGTAATTGGATTAATCCTCATCCGCCATACTAAAATAAGATTTAAATGCATCTGAATCTTCTTCAGATAGATTTATGTTGTAGCCGAACTCATCTGGTGTTTTATTGAAAAGTGATAAAATTTTAGTGAATTGATCTTCATCGATGAGATGATCCTCAAAGTTACGAATTATAACTTCGATGTCATTGGGAGCAGCACCGATACTTTGAGTCGAAGTATTGAGTTTAGTAAATACATCTTTGTTGATTGCTTGTCCTATTTTACCATAGTATCCGGTTAAGTCTCTTTCATCTATTTCGTACAATTCATCATACTGAACTGAAGTAATGGCCTTGATTTCATGAAGTCGTTTGACTAATGAACGAAAGGGAAGCCACCATGTACAATGAAGTCTTGCAATAAAACGTACTAGGGTATTCTGTTGTATTTTTGACAATGATGAAGTTCTAAACTCCTCAATTACAATACTTTGCAGAACAGTTTCAGGTAATAAAAATTCTGTGGCAAAGCGGTTTGCTTTAACTTCATTTAAATTGTGTTCTTCACCTTCAGATCTACTAAGATGTGAATCAGTCTTTGTGAAATAGTGGTATAGTTCATGAGCTACTGCAAAAATCTGCTTATCATAGTAATCTGAAGTATTGATTCCAATAAAGGCTAATTCGTTGCCATATTCTTCTGTGTAAATTATTGCAGCAGAAAAAGCAGGTCTATTACTCTCGGATGGAATAGGATATTCCAGTAATCGGATATTCAGGTTTTCAAGAATTGTAAATATATCATTAGCTATTGGTGTCTCGCCTATAAAGCCCAATGAACGGCGTTTCTCTCCGGCTAATTTTCTTATTTCATCAGTCTGAACTTCGTTAAGCTTAATTAGATTCATTTTCAAAAGAGCTGCTACTCAAAATATGGACAAATATCCACATCGAGACTTTTACTGCTTCTTCCTGTATGCTTTCGCCTCAGTTTCCTGAGTGGCTACTCACAAGTTCTTGTACAGTCCACAGTCGTGAATTCCCGACTAGCCATCGGTACACATCTACAATAGCGTTATGGTGCTACAGTGTAGATCTTCGCATTCAGAAGATTTATGCTGGCGTTCCTGTCCCTGTCTATGACTAAGCCGCACGCATCGCATCTGTATGTTCTATCAGACAGCTTCAGATCCTTTCTGATAGAACCACATTCCGAGCACAGCCTGCTTGAAGGATACCACCTGTCAGCAATTCTTAATTCTATCCCGTTCTTCCTGCATTTGTCAGCAAGTTTCATCCTGAAGGAATAGAAGTTCTGGCTTTTCACAGCCTTCGCTAAATGCCTGTTCTTCATCATACCCTTCACGTTCAGGTCTTCAATCGTGATAAAACTTGGTTTTTGCTTTATCACCTGACTGATCACCTGATTGACGTGGTTTTCCCTTATGCTGGAAAGTCTCTGATGAAGTT
>CAZXUT010000131.1:0-3173 GCA_964643785.1 uncultured Proteiniclasticum sp. | reverse complement strand
ACGTACGGTTCTGTGAGGAGTATGGGTGGTGACGCCCATGCTTACTCGAGAATATTGTAATCATAAATGATAATGAATTGGGGGCAAAATCATGAGAAAACTACTTACTGCCATATCTTTGGTGATTGTTTTGATTTTAGCAGGGTGTACACCAGCCATAATACCTGATTTGAAAGGTTTTTACCAAAGTGAAAGGGAAGGAATCGGATATACTGTGGTACTGACTTTTCAACCGGATGATCATAGCTTTGTTGAATATATTGATAACAGAGAAGTTGACAGAGGAACCTATGAAGAAACCGAAAATAATGGATATATGATAAAAAGTGATAAGCAGAATTTTGAAATATCAGTAAGTGATGATAACTCTTTTGAAATAGTAATTAAAAAGCTTAATGAGGGAAAACCGATTGAACTGAAAAATATAGATGACACGCCAACATATTTTTCAACAGAATTTGATGATGTAGATACGTACGAGGCTTTGTTGGATTAGTGAAGTGACAGGCAGTATTATTTTTGAATAAAAACATTAATAGGAAAATAAACAGCAGAAGTGATCATGTTTTATAGAATCACTTCTGCTGTTTTTTCACTAATGATACTTCACTTAATCAGCCGCTACCTGACAGTTATGACCCTGCCTATAATCCTTCAGGGCTTTCCGGTTTGAATCCTCTTGCTTTCAGAATTTCATGGATACTTAAAGAGGAAGTATCTTCCATGGAATATCCGAGAAGCTGTACCACTTCTTCCAGTTCTTCTTCACTTGGGCTTTCCACTTCCAGATAAGGAAATGGTACAAACTCCTTATCATTTACGTCAATCTCCACTAAGGTGTTCTTGTACTGATAGCTTTCTCTGGACTTTCTGATGTTCTCGATGATTTCAAGTCCCAAGGAACGAAGGATTCCAAGACCTACTTCCTTGTTTTCTATGATCGTTTCATATTCTTCCATTTTTTTGTAGACTTCTCTTGAAAGCAGTTTTTTCAAGGTCAGAAACACAGTTTCCTCTCCGGTTTCCTGATCCTTCACCACACGGACTCGTGCATATCCCTTTTTGTCCAGAAGTCTCCGATCAGGGAAATCATGGATATAGTTTTCCTGCATTTCGTTCTTGACGAGAACGCCTCCATTTTCTTTCATAATCCTTCTTATATTCTCGATATTGATATCGAGAATTTTAACTTCCAGTTCCATATCATGTCTCCTTTTAATTATTTTTATGAAATCATTACATATTCGATGTATCAATTGGTTTCGTGATTCTGAGTTTCCTGTTTTCCTCTCATTTTCACTATGCGAATCTCGAAAAAACAGGCAAAATGATTACCTTTACTATAACAGATTCAAAGTATTGAAACAGTTTCATAAAGCAATATCATAAACTTATGTAAACGGCCTTGACTGTTTACATGACCAGAGATAGAATGCAATTGTAACAAGAAAAGAATCTTGTTGATGTAATTATACATTTATTCCTTTAAGAGGTACAGAAGTACCAGATTTAAAAAAATCTCCCACGGGACCTTGAAAGAAAATGTCATTAAGTGAGGTGTAGAATATGAATGCATATGATGCTACAAAAAGGATTTACGCAATCAGCGAAGAACTGAGTGTGCTATCCAAAGAACTTGGTGCTACGGTTAAGGAAACCAATAGGAATCTGATTGAACAAAAGATCAATATTCTAGAAAACGAGTTTTTTAATATAAAGCACAAGTTGGAGAAGATTAGTCTTCCCATTGGAAGTTTATAGAACTTCTGACAAAAGATGAAGCAGCTAAGGCTGCAGAGAAACAAAAGATAAACCACTCCGAGTGGTAAGAGACAAAAGAAAAGACCATGTACGAACACTTTAAGGTGCTATGGTAAATGAGATGAGATGAGAAGCTAGTGATAGCTTCTTTTCTTTTTGGATAAAAGGGTACAATCTGTTAGGATAGACAAGGTCATGCAAAGATTTTCTTTTATAGATTACATATTATAGAGTATATATATGTAACTAAAGATGTATGGGAGAAATGGGATGAAGAAGTCAAAATAGTATTATGGATGGGTCATAGTTATAGTTGGGGCTTTGATGCTTTTCTTTTCATCTACGGGTAATATAACGATGCGAGAATAGAGTGAAATGAGGCCGACAATATATAGAATGAGCAAAGGCAGGACATTGAAAAACAAATGATACCATTTAAATAGACTTTGTCATATAATGTGAATAATTTATACGTTATATCAATATTGGAGAGTGATTTTAGTGTTAAATAAGTATTTCAATGCATTTCCCGTTTTAGAGACAGAAAGATTAATTCTCAGGCAGGTTATTGGAAAAGATGTGGATCAGTTATTTGAAATATTAAGTGATGCAGAAGTAGCGAAATTTGATTATTTTTACCCTGTCACATCAAAAGAAGAGGTGATGAAATTTATAAATAGGTATAAGCAGGAGTTGGAGGAAGGTGAAGAAATTACCTGGGGGATCATTGCAAGAAATACCAATAGACTGATTGGAACATGTTGTATCGGAGATTTCGACGAGGGAGCTAGAAGAGCTGAAATAGGCTATGATATAGCTCAAGTGGAATGGGGCAAAGGATATGCAACAGAAGCAATAGGAGCGGTACTTGATTTTGGTTTCAACGCTATGGATCTGAATCGAATTGAAGCGACAATAACACCTGGGAACGATGCATCTGTCAGAGTTCTTAGAAAGCTGAATTTTGTGCAGGAGGGAATAGTCAGAGAGAGGGAATTGATCAAGGGGAAACTTGAAGATGGAATAATTATGGCAGTTCTGAAGAGAGATTATTTAGAGGATCATCAGAAAAAATGAGAAAGTGACTGATTTTTTTAATTTCAGCTATAATTGTTTCGACTGCAGTCATGAAGGATGTAATGGACGTTCTACATGGGATGTCAGGATTCTAGTGTAAATGTAAATTAAGTTTCAGAGAAAATGCAAACTTAATTTTTCAACTAAGATGACTTGTTATCGCGAAGTGGCGTTTCTGGTTTTGAGTCACATTTTTTTCTTACATGAGACACAGAAGAAGATTCGAGAGTATCTCCTTTACCAGGTGAATTTCTAAACTATCCGAATTAAGACCTAAAAAGGGGCTGTTGCAAAATAGCCTCTTTTCCATGCAGATAGATTACCTTGCGGTTTCT
>CAZXUT010000130.1:0-3213 GCA_964643785.1 uncultured Proteiniclasticum sp. | reverse complement strand
CGCAAATACATCATCAACGCCTGGATCGCAATCTAAAATAAGTGGATATTTTTTCAACAAAATGACCTCCTTTTAAATACCGCCTAAGAAATGAATCGTCTAGGTCTACGAGAAGATCTGCATTTTCAACCACAGCATTTCTTTATTTTGTGCAGATTCAGTTGCATATTCAATGCTTAAGCATTCCAGCACCTCGGCTATCTTAGAGATTTCTGTTTGGATTTTTCAATTATCCTCTACCACAGCACTTCTTGTATTTCTTACCACTGCCACAGGGACAAGGATCATTTCTACCGACCTTTAAAGATCCGGATTTCTTCTCAGGTACTGTTACGATGGCCGGTTTCACAAAAAGATTTTCACCTGAGGACTTCATCTGTGTTCCTCTAGTTTTCCCTAATTCTTCTGGTGTGTATCCGCGAAGCTCCCATTGCCTCGAATTATTATAAAGCTTCGTCACAAGGCGTTGAAAAATCTGGATCCATTCAAAATCAGGAAATTCAAGAATTTTCTCAAAGTACTTCATCAACTGTATCGGATCTCCAGTCTGATTTATTATTCTTAACATATCCTCTGCAATAACGTCTGATTTATCTTTGGGTATGTCATAAGAATCTTCTAGAAACTCCAGGATGGTATTCATATCAGGACTTTTATCTATGTATCCAGGTCTCCCCGCTTTTCGAAGCTGTTCAATTGAGAAAGGATAATCAGGAACATTCTTTCTCAAATCCTGTTCTTTCATTACCTTTGACAGATTCTTTACATCTTTATGAAAAATCAATCCTCCTGATAATTCGAGCTGGTCATAGTATTCAATTGCTGAAAAAATCACATCCAAATAAGTTGATGCATCAATCTTCTTTTTTGTCATCGACTCAATTTTTGCCATGACGTTCCAGTATTCTGATACGCCAATATAGTATAGAAGTCCCTGGGTCAAAAGTATCCAGTCTGTATTTCGCTTAAGTATGGACGATAACTCTTTGTAATCGAGATTTTTAAAGAGTACCAGAAGGTCTTCTGGTATAAACAGAATTTTTTCATTCTCCTTTATCCCATGATAAAGCAGCCCTGATTTTCTAAGTTCCTCTCTTTCACGTGGGGAAACTGATTCATAGGGAATGACTCCCTTTTGAGATATAATTCCATAAAGAAATTCATATCTCTCTTCATCCCATGTGTAAAGTATTCTGTTCAATACAATAGGGATGGTAAGTGAAAGCTCTTTGCATAGATCTGCTTTTTTCAGCGCACTCATATTCGAAAAATTATGTACTTTACGTATTTCATCCAGTTCGATCTTTGTCAGCCTTGTCAGTGCTTCATGTAGAAGGCAGGGTGATCCCGCCCTTTTCCATAAACTGATTTCTTGTTTCTCTTTTAATTCCTTACTATACTCCTGCATGCTTTCCAGCATTTTTATCATTTCATTTTTCATTTTTATATCATCACTATTTCCCATCTAAGCTTCCTTTCCTTTTAAAATGGAATATCCGGATCATCGATTTCCGTGCAATATTTCTCATCAAACCCATTCAAGTCCATTCCTTCTTCCTTTTCATCAGCATCTTCGTTTAGTGACAAGTCCTGATCAGAAAACAGCTCTTCCTCATAAAAATACGGATCTGGTACAAAATTCTCATCAAGAAAATCTATTGGAATAAGATATTCAAAGTCATCATCAGCCAGCTTGACTTTCTTCCGATACTTTCCTGATTTTCCAGTACAGTCCTTACAGATGTGCTTTTTATGTCCCTTCCCTGAAAATTTCTCATTGGCTCTTGTTCTCCCACATATTCTGCAGTAATGTCCCATCTTTCTATACACAGCCCCTTCTCGATAATTAATCTGTCTCTTTTTTTATTATATTTGTAATTTTACCATCAATTCACTAGTGATGACCATACTGAGTATGAGAATCCACCTTACTAAATAGTGTGTGATATTCCTACTCTTCATAGCTCTGATGTTTTTGTAACACATTTCGCCATTGATGGTCATTCATCAGAATACACAGTATATAAACCCTAAAAATTCAATATATGATTTTATCTTCATTCATTAAGCTAAACCCACTTAATTGATTCGACGCACAGAGAAAAGGCTTGAATATACTTCCAGCAGTATACTCAGCCTTTTCTCATTCTTTATTTATTATATGAACGCTTACCTGTTTCTTTCATAGTAAGAGAACTTGTTTTTCTACTGATACACTTCAACCGGTAATCATGCCGGTACTGACGAAACCTTAACTTTTGTCTGCTTCTCAATTTCTCCTGCCCACTCAAAAGCCTTTTTTGCAATAACAACTGCAATGATCTCATTGATGATGGCTGCAGCTGCTATAGTTCCTTGGAGAATCACTGCTGAAGCTGGATCAAAAGTGATTAAAGTTGTTGCTGCAATGGCTGTAAATACAAGGGATACTCCAGAATGAGGAAGTAACGTGAGTCCCAGATACTTCTTCACGGTTTCAGGAAGACCCGTTCTCTTTGCTCCAAGATAAGCCCCTGAATATTTACCTAGCGCTCTTGATAAGATGTAGATCGCTGTGAAGATTCCTGCATCAAGAATCAGATGATAATCCAGTGGAGCGCCAAGATTAAGAATCACAACCGTAAGAGAAACCATCAGCAAAGGATTAAATGCATCCATAATCTGCTTGAGTCTCTCTTCTGAGACGATATTCGCAAATGTGGCGGAAAACGCCATCCCGATCAGCATGAAGTTCACGACAGGCTCTTGAAGTATAATGTCATTAAAGAAGAATCCCACACCTGATGCACCTATTATCAGTACAACCGTGGTAAGAAGAGTTCTATTTCTCGAAGACTCTTTTTTTAAGAAGATTCCTCCGAACAGTCCCACTGAAATGCCAATGGCTATGGGTAGCAGTATCATAAGTGCCAGCGTCATATAGAGTGGCACTCCATTTCCAGTGTGTGCAGCTGTAATAAGTGAATTGATGCTGAAGAACACGATGATTGCAACAATATCATCCAGCGCCGCCATAGGAATCAGTGTTTTTGTCACAGGACCCGCTGTCCTGAATTCTCTTACTATGGATAATGCTGGTGCTGGTGCTGTAGCTAAAGCTATTCCGCCAAAAATCAAAGCCAGATAAAGTGGTATGTCCAGGAAATAGAAGATGATTCCAATCGGGTAGAGTTGGCGGTCCCTGACCGCTTCCCCCTCCCACAGCACCAGTAC
>CAZXUT010000129.1:0-3351 GCA_964643785.1 uncultured Proteiniclasticum sp. | reverse complement strand
AATATGGATATGCAAGGCAATAAGTTTTCACCGTCGGCACCATCGACGCAATTTGTCTATTATCGTAGACCCAATATAGAATTCGTAAATTAAAGAAGGAAGGTGTGTTAATTTGTATAAGAAGCGTGATTTAATCACTAAGATTATAGCAATCGTCATTTTATTCGGTCTGGTTGGCTCCGTGGTTGCGGCTGCACTGATCTAGAGTAAAGACATGGTAAATGAAGAAGCAGAAAATGGGAGGTGAAGTAGCCTTTCATTTTCTGCTTCTTTTTCAGTTGTTGAGTATTATTAATTCTGATCGCCTGGAAAGGATAGCCCAACTTGTCTTCTCGCTTCATCCATAATGGTATGGACAGATTCAGCCAGGTCTCTATGGTTGATCTTGGAAAAGGAGCGCTTTTCTTCAATGGTCTTCACAAATTCCAATGCTTCATAGACCATATCTTCTTCATGGGTCATGGGGGAGAGGACTTCCTTGCTTCCATCTCTAAGTATCAGTGTGATCTCACGTGGACTGCCAATGCGGTCAATGAGGATAGTTCCTTTTTCTCCCTGGATTTCAGAAGGAAGATGAGAATCACTGATTTTAGAGTAGAGAATCACTGCCTCCATGTCCTTGTACTGAAAAAGGATTGAGCCTGATCCGTCTACACCACCTTCTTCAAGGAGCGTTGCCTGAGCCTTTATCTTTTCTGGGTTACCGAAAAGATCCACAAGAGGATAGAGGCAGTAGATGCCGATATCCATCAGAGAACCGTTGGAGTATTTTCTCTGGAAGGTATTCACCGGTTCACCTGCTTTATGACGGTCATATCGAGAAGAATACTGACAGTAGATGCCGATGTATTTTCTGATCTTTCCGATTCTGCCGATATTTTCCTTCAGTGCCAGATATGCAGGCATTGTGAGAGACTTCATGGCCTCCATGAAGACAAGTCCTTTTTCTTCCGCCAGATTCATGGTTTCAATGAGTTCTCTGGCATTTGAAGCGGCTGCTTTCTCTACAAGCACATGTTTTCCGTGCGAGAGAAAGAGCTTCGCCTGAGGCGCATGCATCGAGTTTGGACTGGCGATATAGATCGCATCGATGAGACTGGATTTCGCAAGCTCTTCAAGGTCTGTGAATAGAAGAATGTCTTCTCCATAGGTTGCTGCGAGAGTCTTTCCTTTTTCCTGTGTTCTTGAATAGACTGCTGTGAGCTTCATTTTACCGCTCTTTTCAGCCCCTTTTATGAAAGAGTCAGTTATGAATCCTGTGCCGATGGTGCCGTATCTGATCATCTTAAATCATCTCCTTGATGTTTGTTCACGTGTAAATAAGAATTAATCTTTCTATCATTATACATGAGGTTAATGGAAAACCTCAAAATCCCGAAGAAATTCAGGATTTAATACACAGGAAAAGGAGAGAATGAACATGGGTAAAATCATATTGTTTAAAGATAAGATTATTGATAATTCTATTGGTGAATTAAATATCATTGATGAAATTTTGATGATATAATTATATAGAAACTATAATATAAAGAAATTTCAGAACAAAGTAAAGTACTTGATATATAGGTATAAGTTAGAAATCAGGATGGTTATAATCTTTCTTTATCAATACCAAAAGGGATATTGATAAAAGAAAGATTATAATTGGACTTATGCTATTAAGTACAAAGGTTTATTCCAATAGTCAGATATCATTTTTCAAAGGAGGAATTGAAATGGAAGGGATACTCAGCGTAGCTGTTTTTATCATCCCGGCGATAGTCTTATTTCTGATTATTTTCTATGCGGTGAAATTTGCCATCATTGAAGCTCATCGAGAGATCAATGAACAAGAGAAGCAAACTGTCGAAAATAAGCATAGCCTATGACTCAGTTATATTCTATTCAGTTTTCAAGTGTCACACCAGTAGGATTCAATTGAATCCTTTTTGTGATGTCCTGTTTCTACAACACCTAAAATTGAGAAAATAATTATGAGGTGATTCATGCATACTATAGCAAGCAAAATTGAGACTATAATGGAAGTGGTTTTCTATTCTCTGTTTCAATGGATAGTAATCTCTGGAAGTATGTCAAATCGAGGTTCATTCTTAGGTTTTTTCTTCTTCTACTTGTCTGTGTCTTTATTTATAAACTTTTACATGAAAACAAGAGAAAAATTCAAGGAAAGAAAAAGAGTGTTTGTATTATTAATGATATTATTATTAGTCCTGACTCCGTTATACGCATATTTCTTTGGATATTTTGATATTCAGTTATTACCTTTGAGCTTTAGTTGAAAAGTATATATGTAAGTACATGTGAGAATTCCATGGTTTGTTATTTTTTAACAATTAGGTCATAGTGGGTTCCAAGTTGTATGCTAGACTGATGAAGTAAAGGAAGGTGATATAGTTGGATAACAATATAAAAATCAACTTTATTATTGATGTGCCCATGAATGATACTTTTAAGGAAAAATATGAGGATTATCTGGAGAAATCAGGCGATAATGACAGTGGCTATAAGAACTATCTTGTGGAGAGATATATGAAAGATGTTGTAGAAGATCTGCTTGATGAAGTTAAAGAAGACTATAAAAGCTTTGACGGGAAATTTGTTCTGGAGATCAGAAATGATCGGATCAAGGGAATATTCAAATCCCCCATTGAAGTAAGAGAATCTGCAGAGGAACCTCTAAGGAGAAATTTCTTTGACCGATTCAAGGAAATAACAAGTAGTGATGACTTAAGAGTGGATGTTAACCTGAACTGCATGATCTAAGTTAAAATAAAACAGCTGCAAAACCCATCATTTGGTTTCGCAGCTGTTTTTTTATCCGAAAAACTATTCTACTTCTATTTCACTCACAAGCTTCTTCAAGGAGAGAAGAAAGTCATCATCATTTTCAGCGATTCTCTTTTTGATTTTTGTATAGATGCGCTTGTTCTTTCTCATTTTCTGGTTGATGTGTCTGCTATCAAGAAGGGTCATGATATTTCCATTGTGTATGATAAGACCATTCTGGTTCAGGATATGGGCTCCTTTTGATAAAGCCATGGCTGCAAGACCATAGTCCTGAGTGATGAGAATATCTTCTTTTCTGATTTTATTGGCAATATAATAATCCGCAGAATCGCTTGAAATATCCACCGTCACAATTTCTGCATAGTCATCTTCGATGACGTGGGCGTAATTTTTCACGATGGTCACGGGAATCTCATTTTTTCTTGCATAGGCAACGGTGAGCTTCACCACAGGGCAACCATCTGCATCTATAAAAATTCGCATCAAATTCTCCTTCAGGTTTTTTCTCAATTGAACAAAATCGCTTCGCGATAGTTCTTTGACTTAATCTTATACTAACGCCTC
>CAZXUT010000128.1:0-3464 GCA_964643785.1 uncultured Proteiniclasticum sp. | reverse complement strand
GAGCAGTAGACTGAAAATCTACGTGTCCTTGGTTCGATTCCGAGTGAAGCCACCACGGCGCCATAGCCAAGTGGTAAGGCAGAAGTCTGCAAAACTTTCACCCCCGGTTCAAATCCGGGTGGCGCCTCCATTTAAAAAACTCCTGAACGATATAATCGTTCAGGGGTTTTTTGTTATGAAAATATATGAAGATAATTTGTGTAAAGCTTGCTTGACATGAATGGAGATATTTAGTACTATTAATGTAAAGCAAGCTTTACAAAGGAGAGACATATGAAAAACCGGTTGGAGGAGTTAAGAAAAGAAAAAGGTCTGAAGCAGGACGAACTGGCTGAGATTCTTGAAGTGTCCAGACAGACCGTCAGTTCATTGGAGAACGGCAAGTACAATCCATCCATCCTTCTGGCATTCAAGATTGCCAGAGTATTCCAGTGCACAATAGAAGATGTATTTATTTACGAGGAGGAAGAAAATGGAAAATAAGCTAAGAAGAAAGTATGCGATTATATTCGGTTGGGGATTATTAGGTTTTTTCATTGGAGGCACAGTATATTTTATTAATGGCGGTGAAAATAATATTCTTCAATTTTTTTCAAGGGCATTAGGTGCAGCAATCGGACATACTGTTTCGTCCGCGATTATTTTCAGGAAAAATCCAAAATTAAAGACCTTGGAGAAAGTACTTTCTCAAGATGAGAGAAAAAGAGTAATACGTGGAGAAGCATCATACTATACTTTTATCGGAACACTTTTTCTTGTAATGGGTATAATGCTAATAGGAGAAATTCAGGGACATTTCTATCTTTCATTTGGTGCTGCAATTGTTGGAGGCCTGATGTTCATCATGTTCATTATCAGTGGATTCATATTATCTAAAATTCGATAAATAAAACCAGCAGATACTTTCGCAAGGAAGGTCAAGAAATTGATCCGTCCTTTTGATATCCTTACAGTAAGGAGGTAGTCCATGGAACGTTGGGAGAAAATAAATGCTGTACAGAAGATGCAGGATTATGTAGAGAGTCATCTTCATGAACCGATCACGCTGAAGAATCTGTCGGATGCTGCAGGGTACTCTCCCTGGCATGCCGCGAAGATATTCAAAGAACTCCTGGGAAAGACTCCCTTCGAGTATGTACGGTCTCTAAGACTTAGTGAGGCAGCGCTGGTGCTTCGTGATCATCATGAGAAGATTGTGGATGTAGCCTTTGATTTTGTCTTTGACTCTCATGAGGGATTCACAAGAGCCTTTTCAAAGGAGTTTGGTATTCCGCCGAAAAGATACAGCAAAGAAAAGAAACCGGTGAAGCTTTTTATGCCGACGAGAATCCGGGATTACTACTTAATGATTCAAAAAGGAGAGTTGAAAATGGATAAGGAAAAAAATGCCAGTACTGTTTTTGTGCAGGTGGTGGAACGTCCAGAAAGGAAGCTGATTCTCTTAAGAGGAAAGAAGGCGACGCATTACTATGAATACTGTGAAGAAGTAGGTTGTGATGTATGGGGTGTATTGTCCTCAATTCATAAAGCGCTCTATGAACCTGCCGGATTCTGGCTGCCTGACAATCTTTTAGTTGAGGGCACTTCCCAATATGTGCAGGGAGTTGAGGTTCCTTTAGGCTATGATGGGGAGGTTCCAGAAGGGTTTGATATGATTACGCTTCCACCATGCAAGATGATGATCTTTCAGGGGGAGCCCTATGAAGATGAGAAATTTGGAGAAGCCATTGAAGATCTCTGGAGAGTCATGAATGAGTATAAGCCTGAACTTTATGGTTTTACTTATGCGGATGAAGATGGACCCAGGTTTCAGATGGAACCCCAGGGCTATAGAGGTTACATTGAAGGGAGACCTGTACGTAGCATAAGCAAGTAGAGCATTTAATATAAGTGATATGTCGAAGCTTTCCTGTTTGGAAAGCTTCGTTTTCGCGATGGAACGGGTTGTTCGTTCTAGGAGCTATGTTATAATTATAGAAATGAAATTAGAAGGAGCTGTATTGAGTGAAGTATGATTTTGAAACCGTGATGGACCGTTATAACACAGGTTCATTCAAATATGAGCAGATGATCAAATGGAATCCAAAAGTGGTAGAGGAAAAAATAGTTCCTTTATCTGTAGCGGATATGGAATTTAAAACGCCTCCTGAAATTGTGGAAGCGCTGAAGACCTACCTGGATAATAATATTCTGGGGTATACAGGACCGACAAAGGAATACTTTGATGCGGTGATAGGGTGGATGAAGAGAAGACATGACTGGGACATCAAGGAAAGATGGATACTGACAACACCTGGCGTCGTAGGTGCTTTTCATATGGCAATAGATTCACTGACAAAGCCTGATGAAGGTGTTATTGTCATGCCACCAGTCTATTATCCCTTCTACATAGCTGTTGAAAGAGGGAATCGTAAACTTGTCAGAAATGAACTGAAAGAAGTAGATGGACGTTACGAGATTGATTTTGAGGATCTTGAGAAAAAGGCCAGCGATCCTATGAACAACACACTGCTATTTTGTAACCCTCATAATCCTGTAGGAAGAGTGTGGACGAGAGAAGAGCTTCTGAAAGTGGCTGAAATATGTGAAAAGCATGATGTTCTTGTACTTTCAGACGAAATACATTTCGATCTGATCATGCCTGGACATAAACATATCGTGTTTGCGAGTCTTAATGAATGGGCGAAGAATAATTCGGTGATCTTCACAGCACCGAGTAAATCCTTTAATCTGGCAGGAATGCATACTTCGAATGTGATCATTCCAAATGGACAGATAAAGAGATACTGTACACGAGAGATGAATAGAACTGCAGTGATGAACCTTAATGCTTTAGGCTATGAGGCTTGTAAGACCGCTTATAATGAGTGTGAAGAATGGCTTGAAGAGGCAATAGACGTGATCCATGAGAATCATCTGCTTGTTAAAAAACATATGGCAGAGCATCACCAGAAGATTCATGTGTATGACCTGGAAGGCACCTATCTTCAGTGGCTTGATTTCAGAGCTTTAGGGATGAAAAAGGAAGAACTTGAAAAAATGATGCATGAGGAAGCGATGGTCTTTCTGGATGAAGGATACTTCTTCGGTGAGGAAGGAAGTGGGTTTGAAAGAATCAATCTGGCATGCCCTAGGAGTGTGTTAGAGGGTGCTTTAAACAGAATCACAACAGCGCTTAAAAAGAGAGGATTCTAGTAAAATACCCTTAGAAATGTGTAACCGGTTACCAGCTCTTCAGAGTATCTGAAGGGCTGGTTTTATTATCAGAGTCCATAGAGAACAGGAGCAAATCAGAGATTTATCGAGATTAACTTATACTTTCGTGATTTAAAGCGATATAGCAGGTGAATTAGGCTGTTTTCAGGGTGCTATGACGTCTGGTACCATTCGCTTTAAATGGATAAACTACGTATAATTAATTAGGAAAGAATGATAATCGTGGGCAAAACAACAGCCATCCTGAA
>CAZXUT010000127.1:0-3509 GCA_964643785.1 uncultured Proteiniclasticum sp. | reverse complement strand
AGGCTGTGGTAACGGACAGGTTCTCCACGGGCAGCATTTTCACCTGTTCCCAGAGGGCGCCTATACCATTGGGAAGAAGCACTTTTTTACCCAGTCCTAGAATAAATCTCTGAATTCCGTCTGATAAATGCTCCGCATCCACTGTTCTTTCCTGAAGCTGCTTCTCCACATCCTTGTAGATGACAATTGGCCCCGCAATGAGCTGAGGAAACATCGATACATAGGTGCCAAAGGTAATCAGATTCCTCTGTGCCTTCACCTCTCCCCGATAAACATCAATGCTGTAGGACATGGTCTGAAAAGTGAAAAAGGAGATTCCAATGGGAAGGGCCACTTCCAGAAGTTTTAGATTCGTTCCAAAGAGAATATTGGTATTTCCGATGAAAAAATCTCCATATTTGAATATGCCCAGAAGACCAAGATTTGCAATGACAGAAAGTATCAGAAACACCTTGGAAAGTTTCTTTCGATGTCTGTACTTTTCGATGAACAGTCCATTGAAATAGTCGATGAATATGGACAGAATCATGATCATAATATAGACAGGTTCACCAAAACCATAGAAAAATAAGCTTACGAAAAGTAAGACCGCATTTTTCATCCGGTCAGGAACCAGATAATAAAAAAGGATCGTAACAGGCAGAAAATAAAAAATGAATGTAGCGCTTGAAAAAACCATACAGGACTCCTTAGATAAATTATCAGCGAAAATAAGCGATTGAAATAATTTCAGAAAAAAATACTAAAAAAGCCTATACCTTAATATAAGCTTTTTTAGTCAGTTTACTATTTAAAAAATCCCTTGAAGACTTCTTCTGCCTTATCTACCTCAGGATGAATGACGAAGACCACGTATTTTCCGTTGACTTCTGTGTAGTAATTCTTCGCATTCTCATACTGGTCGGGCAGATACTGTTCAAAACTCTTCTGAACGGCTTCCGCACGCTTCAGAATTCCAGCTTCGACTGTTTCTATGTCTTTTTCATCTTTGACTTTGAATACGGAATATTCCTGTGTTGTGACGTTCATCATTGGAATATTCGCATCATACTCTTCAAGTATTGCTGCGTCCAGTTCATAGAACTGAAGAAGTGTCTCATCATCCAGTGGAATCATTGCTCCCCACTCGAGGTCTTCCAGAATCTTGTCTCCAATCTCCTTCACAGGTACATTGACCTCTTCTTTTCCCTCTGTCTTTTCCCCGCAGGCCGCTAGACTCAGAACCATCATTCCAGATAATAAAATGCCCAGTATTCTCTTCTTCATGTTTTCCTCCAATAAGTATATTCTATTAATTTAGAACCTAGATAGAATTATATCCAAGCACTGAATTCGGAGGGTTACAATCCAATTACACACTTATGACAATTTGATTTCCTTGGCACTTTTCGAACCGAACCTTATCTTACTTAGTGTAAAATTATTGTTGGACGAAAAAGAGAATAGCTCAGACCGTGTTATGATAAATGTACTAGCAAATAACACATAACGGAAGGAGCTACCCTCATGAACATTATAACTGAGCTGAGCAATAAAATCACTACCCACATGTCAACTTGCATGGAAGAGGCATTGGAAGAAGGAACAGGGCTCACAGGAATGATAGAGTCCACTCTTGAACTGGTGAGAGAAATGGGAAGAGACATGATTGAAGAAATGATCAGCACTGCAGAAGAATCAGTTCTTGAGAGTGATGAGAGAAAGTCCGCGTGGGTTGTTCAGAGCCGGCACAGGGAAAAAACAGTATCCACCCTCCTAGGGGATATCTTCTACAGGAGAACCTACTACAGGAATCGGGTAAGCGGTGAGTTCAAGTACATAACTGATGACTTGCTCGGCTTAGAGCCCCACGCCAGGATGGACACAGGGCTACAGGCGGATATGCTGGCTAAAGCCAACGAGATATCCTACGAAAAAGTGATCAGAAGCTACAACGACATCAATATCAGCAGCCGATCCACAGTCAAGAACCTCATCCATAAAACGTCCATGGAGAACACGAACTGGCCGAATATGGAGGCTGAGAAGCGCAAGGTTCGATTCCTCTATGTGGAGGCCGACGAGGATCATGTGCATCAACAGAGAGGCAAGGGGCTGATCATGAAACTGGCTTATGTTCACGAAGGCAAGCGTATTATGAACCCCGCCTCCAGATCCAAACACAAACGGAAAGAGCTCATTGGTGCTAAATACATAACCGGTCTATATCCTAAAAATGAGGATTTCTGGTTTGAGATTCTGGACTACCTGGATACTCAGTATGACCTGGATCATGTGGAACAGATCTTTCTTTCAGGGGATGGTGCACCATGGATTCAGGCAGGGACAGATATCCTGCCGAATTGTAAATACGTGATCGACGGATATCATCTGTCGAAGTACATAAAAAGCGCTACATCGTCTTACAGGGACTATGAACCAAGACTCAAGAAATATGTGTATGGAGGAATGAAAGACTTTGTAGAAGCATATTTTGAGACCATAGAATCAAACAAACACACCGAGGCTGAACTTGAGCGGTTTGCCGCCTGCAGGACCTATATCCTGGGAAATTGGGACAGCATACAGAATCGCAACAGGAAAGGCTATGTGGAATGCAGTGCAGAGGGTCACATCAGCCATGTGCTATCCCACAGATTAAGTTCCAGACCACTGTCCTGGAGCAAGAAAGGCAGTGAGACCGTAGCCAAACTGCGCGTGTACACGCGCAATGGGGGCTCTATTCGCGGACTTCTAGATACAGCTAAGGAACGGACGATGAAAGATAAAGTCCAACTCACACTAGATTCTAAAACACTGAAGAAGAAGAGGCGGATTTATGATGAATTCTCCAGCAACATTACGATCCTGGATATGGGAAAGCGAACAAATATGTTTAAATTCCTTAAAGCATTAAGATCTGCATAACTACGGTTTAAGTTTTCCTTGTTCTAACCAACAGTAACTTGACACGATCCTTATCTTATCCTGCTTATAGCCGCGATCATATTCATGTTATAATTACGTTATAATAAATCAAAAGGTGTGATGTTTTATGAAAGTAGGTTTTATTGGTCTTGGAATCATGGGAAAACCCATGGCGCAGAATCTGATGAAAGCCGGGCACGAACTCAAAGTCTATAATCGTTCCAAAGAAGTTGTGGAAGAAATGGTTTCATTAGGTGCTACAGCGGCAAAGAGTCATGGAGATGCTTCTGTTGGTGTGGATGTTCTGATCACCATGCTGCCTGATTCTCCCGATGTAAGGAAGGTCATGATTGGAGAAGATGGTGTCATCGATTATGCCAGTGAAGGTCTTCTCTATATCGATATGAGCTCCATCTTGCCTGAAGTATCCATTGAAGTCGGTACAAAACTGAAGGAAAAAGGAATCCATATGCTGGATGCTCCTGTTTCCGGAGGAGATCTAGGTGCCATTGCCGGAACCCTTGCCATCATGGCTGGTGGTGAAGAGGAAGACTTCATACGGGCAACCCCACTGTTTGAAGCCATGGGGAAATCCTATGTGC
>CAZXUT010000126.1:0-3515 GCA_964643785.1 uncultured Proteiniclasticum sp. | reverse complement strand
TCAAGATTAACAGTGTTTTTCTTTTTCACTGTCTTTCATAAAGGGAGCATATCACCTCATGGTATCCGGATATTTTTCGATATAGAAAACGCATTAAAAAACTTAAGAAACTATTCATTGATTGTTATACACATTGTGTTACAGTAAAGTAAAATTATAGAAAAAGTGGAGAGTGTGTGATGGGTAAATGGATTATAC
The DNA here is from genome assembly GCA_964643785.1 of uncultured Proteiniclasticum sp. Taxonomy (GTDB): domain Bacteria; phylum Bacillota; class Clostridia; order Clostridiales; family Clostridiaceae; genus Proteiniclasticum. The sequence continues at coordinate 3,317 of CAZXUT010000126.1, read as the reverse complement.
GAATAATTGGGAGTCTGCTGCTTCTTTTCATTGCTGCGGGGCTGATTCTTTATTTCACGGATAACCGCTACAGTCTTTCGATCAAAAGCTATAATGCACTGAGTAAGACAACCTCCATGGATCTCAGTTTCGAGAGCAAGATGGGTATGGGTGAAAATAGTATAGGCATCACAGGCGAAACTCAGCTCACTACGAGTCCGAAGGCTTCACTCACCCAAGTCAGCATGGAACTGCCGATTCTGGGAAATCTGAATATAATGGATGTATACACAAGTGAGGATAAAATATTCCATAAGTACAATCTGTCGTTTCTTCCTTGGCAGGAAGGCATGCCGATTCTGGAGGAAGATGCATTCAATCCGGCCATGTTTGGCGAGCTTGACATGAATGTGGAGCTACTGGATATTTTGAAATTCGCTTCCGTTCTGGATAAGGGAAGTGAGGGTGAGCTGCTGGAATACTATACGACTGATTACTTTACAGTGGAAGAGTTCAAGGCTATGCTTGTCAGTGTTTTAAAGCTCGACGAGGCCCAGGTGGAGGATTGGAACATCACAGCCTATAGGATCAGTTTTTCCTTCAATAAAGAAAGGAAAGTACTGGAAAAAATTAATATCGCCTTTGATCATGATATTTCTGAAATGGTGCTGAATAATCAGTTCGTTCTTACACTACATGAACTGAACTCCATTTCGGACATACCTGCTCCTGAAGGGTTACCCTTGAGTCAGCCATAGAGAACAAGATTATTTCGCCTGAGGGAGAACAGGGTATCCTCTTTGTGATACAATGAAGAATAGTGAAAATAAATGAAAGAATTTGGGAGAAAGAATGAATATAATTTTTTGTAATATCAACTGGATGAAATATTATAATGGAGTGACAGAAGAAGACAAGCCGAAACATGCAGGAGTGCCTGTAAAGGATGCTTCGGATGTGTTTGAACAGAATAACTTCAGAGATTTCAACGGCAAGTGCTACGGCTATGTGCGCTCTGGAGGAGACCTTATGCTCGATAAGCATTTCAGAGGTGTACCTCAGGGTGCGAAGTCACTAGAAGGCGTCACCATCGTATGGTGTGCGGCAATCAACGAAGAGGAGGCACGCATTGTAGGATGGTACCGTGATGCTAACGCCTATAAGGAACTGATCAGTGTACCTCTTTATGAGGAAGAATATATTGATTTCAGCTTTAAGGCAGATGCGAAGAACTGCATTCTCATTCCTGAAGAGGAAAGAACTTTTGTCATCAAGACATCGAAATCTTCGACACCTAGAAAAGGTGCCATCAAGTCCAATATCTGGTATGCGAAATCAGAGTATGCTCAGAAAGAGTTCATTCCGAGAGTCACTGAGTATATCGAAGGATACGACGGAGCATCTGCAATGTCTCTCATAGTAGATCTGAAGGGTAAAATGCCTGAAGATGAGATCAGAGAGTATGAAGAATGTATTCTGAAAGCAAGAGAGTATTATGACGATAAAGAGTACAGAAAAGCAATTCTTTATTATAATGCAGCGAAAAACATTGAGAATACCTATGATGTATCCTATGAACTTGCCAATGCCTATTTTCAGCTTAATGGTTATGATGAAGCCCTTGAGATTGTTGAAAACATGATTTCATTGCATGGTGAAGAAGTTGAACTTGTTGAACTTGCCTTTATGGCCAGTGATATGATTCTGGATATGGAGAAAGCACCAAAGTATTACAGAAGACTTCAGGAGCTTCAAGGACAGGCGTTGACGGATGAAGAGTACTATGAGTACTATAATGAACTTCAGTCCTTGAATAGAAGCTATAAGCAGTATATGTAGACAAGAAGAGAATAAGAATGGATTCAATGGGGAGAAATCCTTATTGAATCTTTTTTTTCCCCGACTTTTACAGTTCAGAAGAGCAAAAAACCTCTCTAACCAACTGAAATCAGTGGCTTGAGAGGTTTTTTCATTTTTTGAGTTGTATATACAAAGTCTCTGCTATAGTTTTCCATACTGACGTTTTTCCGAAATCTCAAGTACTCTGATGATATCCCTGTAGGACTCGTGTTCCATGTTCTTGATGTAGTAGGTGTCCTTTGCATCGTCTCCTGAGATCAGCGTGTACTGTGCACTTTTGACCGCATCCTGGATCACTTCGGTCGAAAGATCGATTCCCTGTTTCTTCAGCAGGTATTCGAGATATCGCTGTATGACGAGAGCCAGGTAACACAGCACAAAGTGGCCTTTGATGCTTTCTTCCGTCCACACGAAAATCGGTCTGGCTTCCAGATTGCTTTTCATCACGCGGAAGCTCTCTTCGATCTTCCACAGACCGTGGTAGATATCGATGACTCTGGACGGATCCAGTGTCTCGTCAGAAAACTGGATTCCATAGTAGCCGTCGTATAGTTCGTCATTCGCCAGCTGCTTGTGGTTGAAGGCAATCTGATCCTCTTCGATGAAATTCAGCTGCACATACTTCTTGCCGCCTTTTTTCATTTCGGATTTAAGAGCGGATTTGGATTCCACCAGTTTCTTCGATTTTTCAATGAGCCTCTCACGATCTCTGCGGTCCTTCGCTTCTCGCGAAGCGGACCAGGTGATCACCATCTGATCATCGAGGTTCACCTTCCGTCCATCATAATTCACCGATGTGGAGAAGTTGCAGACCTTCCACTTGAACTCCTTGGAAACTGTATGATAGGTTTCTCCGTTCAGCACCATCTCTTTGATATCCTTGCTGCTTGACCGTATTTTGTAGGCCATCACATATTCATAGCCCATGGACTTCAGAAAAGCCAGATTCTGCTTGGAATTGAGACCGCGGTCAGCGGTGATGATGACCTTGTTGATCCCGTAGTCCGATTTGAGTTTTCTCATAACAGGTTCAAGGGTCTTGAAGTCATTGGTGTTTCCCGGGAACAGTTCATAGCTGATCGGGATGCCGTTGCTGTCGATGAGCAGACCCATCACAACCTGGACCTGATTGACCTTGTTGTCCTTCGAGTAGCCGAATCGCTTCAGGTCGTCCGCACGGACGGATTCAAAGTAATAGGTTGTCACATCATAGAATGCGACACTCAGATCTCTGTCCATTCCAGCAGAAAGCTGCTTGTTCAGGTGCTTTTCCAGATTCTCTTTCTGATCCGCCAGAAAAGGAAGTGTCCGGTATATCTTTTCCAGACCTGCGTCAGCATCTTCCGGTGCAAGCCAGTGCCGGTTTTCGAAGGTTCTCTTCTTTGATCCCGGATTGAGCAGTCTGGAGTAGACAAGAAGGGAGACCATGTCCTTCACTTTGAACTGTATTCTGGAGTGCTGCTTCTGTCTGTAATCGA
>CAZXUT010000125.1:0-3889 GCA_964643785.1 uncultured Proteiniclasticum sp. | reverse complement strand
TGTGTTTGGCAAGTTAAAAATACAAGTTTTGGCAATGAAAAATGCAATTACCAGTACAACATGATTATTTCATAAGAGCTCTCTCTTTTCTCCAGCTGTCTCTGTCAAAAATGACGAGATTGGAGTAGTGTATGATTCTGTCCAGGATGGCAATGGTGAGTTTCTCGTCAAACAGGAAGTTCTTCCAGTGGCTAAACTCCATATTCGTTGTTATGATGAGACTTTTCTGTTCGTAGCATTTGCCGATCACTTCAAAGAGAAGGCGTGCGCCTTCCTGATGAAGGGGTAAGTAGCCCCATTCATCCAGAATGATCAAGTCGTTCTTCAGCAGCTTTGTCATGAAACGGTCGAATTGGTGTGACTCTTTTGCTTTGACCAGAGTGTTAACCAGATCGTGCAAGGTATAGAACACAACCTGCTTCTGTTGTCTTAATGCACTCAAACCTAGTGCTAAGGCCAGATGTGTCTTGCCAGATCCGATTCGTCCATAGAATATCAGATTTTCTTTCTTGTCTATAAAATCCAGTGATTCCATGATTTCAGGCGTAAACCGTTCAGGGAACGTGATGTCCTTATAGCTGAAATCATCGAATGTCTTAAGGTTCGGGAATCTGGAGGCTTTTATGTTCCTCTCGATGATGTTCACCATGCGTTCGTCGTATAGAGTTTTCAGCAGGTCATGCATGAACTGATCCTTGTTGTCATAGGATATGGAATCGTAGATTTCAACCAGTGATTTGCTCAGCCTCAGCTTCTTCTGGTAATAGCTTATGTCATCTCTCATTGTCGACCTCCTAGAAGCTGATTGTACTCATCCAATGAGGATTTGTACTTTGGCATTTCCGGAAATTTGCTGTCTTTGAGCTGGCCCTGGTAGATACTCCTATTCTCCTTCAGACGATAGAGACTCGTCCAGAGAGCCTCCGGTTCAGATACAGACCTGCCAAGATTTTCAGATAGAACAGCTTCCGCCAGTTCCATATCATGATGAATCATGCAGAACTTCAGAAATCTCAGTGCTTCCTTGAGATCGTCGCTGCTGCTCTTTTCTGTGTACACCTTCCAGTTGGAAGGGAGTAGGCTGTAGAATCCGGAATATTTCAATGCTCGAGGTCTATGGGAGACCATATCGATGAAGTCAGCCCAGTGTGTAAACTTCTTCTTTTCACCGAAACATCGTTTATGCGTAGTGATGTCTTTGAGACTCTTGTCTTGAATAATCAACACTTCTGCTTTTACGACGATACGGATTTGTTCATTCACGTGCTTTGGTGACACTGAGTAATGATTGCCTTCAAAGGCGATATGACCATACTTATCTACACGGCGGTACTCCGTCCTGCTGGAGTCGAAAGACTCCCAGGGTAAGTCTCCCATCATTTTCTTTTCCTTTTCGAGCAGGATGCTTTTACTGATCCCAAGTTCGTAATGTGGTTCCTCATTGTCATTGTCGCACTTATCCAGGAGTTCTCGATTTACCTTCTGCAGATCAGTGGCATCAATTTCAGGAATAAACAGATTTCTCCTGAAATAGCCCACCTTATTCTCAACATTGCCTTTTTCATGACCAGAATTGGGATTGCAGAAGACCGACTCAAAGCCGTAATGCGTGGAGTACCGAAGCAGTGTCTCCGTAGGAACCGCTTCACCATGTTCATTCTTCTTTCGTATTGAAGCAGCCGCCATCTGATCAAACCAGATTCTTGAAGGCACCTGGCCGATATGTTCAAACATTACAGCAAGGCTTTCAAACAGGGCCTGAGCGGTCTCAGATCGGGTTATTTGGCAATAACCGGCATTGCTGTGAGGAAAGGAGAGAACAAGCTCATGAGCTTTGGTGGACTGTCCGTTTTCAGAGATGTAGATTTCTCCGAAATCCACCTGGGCTTCACCTCCAGCATGCTGCAGATCGATAAAGCACTTATCATCGCTGTAGATGAGCCGCTTCTCTTCCTTTACGATTGTTCTCATAGTTCTGCTTGAAATCATGCACAACTCAGGAACCTCAGCTTTTGCTCTCTGGAAAATGACTTTTGCGGTATGCCTGTGTTTCTTTTTCTTGAGCTTATCCTGTTCCAGTATCTCCCGGACGTACGGCCGGATTAAGTCACTCTTGGTACTCTTTGATTTTATACTCTCGGATTCGTTGAAATCCTCCTGTCCAATGTATTTCTTGATGGTGCGGTAATTATGTCCTGTCGCTTTCTGAATCTCTGTGATGGATTTTCCTTTATCGAAAAATAGTTTTCGGATATAATGTATTTGAGTAATTGTCAGCACTTCCCTTCACTCCTTCTAAGTATTAGCCTACCTAAAAGGATATTTGATTGTGGTCGTACTGGCAATTACTTTTTTTGTATTTCCGATTGCCATTTCTTGTATTTTTACTTTACCATTTACAGCAGGATTCCCGCAAGTCCGTTGATGCTTTTCCTCATGTCCACCGCACGGTGAGACAGATAGATCGCCTTCTTTTCCTGAACCCTGCTCAGAAGATCCTGCAGTGATGCGCCAGTATTTGAAAAATTGATGCTTTCCAGTTCCATTTAAAAATCCTCCTATCTTTCGATAGAAGGATTTTCTCATAATTCATGGGGCTTTCCTATGTGCTTCCTATTTGACGCTTACACTCTAAGATGAGAAGTTTATATATTATAGGGCTCATTTGAGTCCTTTTATTGGTAAGTAAGCGGTCAATAAACAATTTAGAAGTAATTGTAAGCAAAATTAATCCTGCAATCCAGTGTTCACAATGGATTGCAGGATTAATAGGTCTAAACTCCCGGGACTTCAGGTCAAATATAAAAGCAGAACGGTAGATATCATACGAAAATATGTTATTCTTCATACATTGATTGTTTTAAATCTTGGTCTTTGATACTTCACTTCTTCTTCAATGTATTTTTTATAATCTTTGTATGCTTGTGATGACACTATTTCTTCTTCACTTGTAACATCTAACTTGACCGCTCCTGTTGCAGCCGCCTGTACTATTGAGCCATCATCATTTCCTGCAGCAACTAGGATGTAATATTTATCTTCTTCAAGCATTGTATCACCTTCGAGCAGGGTCACCATATTACTTGAGGATGATATTCCACCAATCTTACTAAGTTCTACAGGTGTATTTTTCTTTATTTTCCCTTTCAAATTATCAATAACTGTAATAGAATATGTAGTCATCGGAATTCCATTATCAGGCTCTTCAACACTTCTATACACGTTTTTGATTTCTTCATCAATGCGTGCAACAAATACATAATCTCCATAACCGACTACTTCCATAGGGTTTTCTATATTTATAACATTCGTGCCACTAAGGTATTGAATTGACAACTCTTTATTTGGTTTCATTATAAATTTTATTGCAAACAATGATATATATAGCATTATTATAATTATAATTATTTTTGTATATTTTTTCATTGTTACCATCCTTCCGTAGCAGTATTTTCTGATTTTATGCATTCCTCATACAACAACTATTCTACCATATAGTATGTCAATTATTCAATATATATATATATATTGAATACTGCATATTTTGATAACATGAAAAATAAGAATACTTTTCTCGTTTTTATTAGTCAGAGAAAGGCAGTATTATTCCTACGCCGATAGAATAGGTACGGTGAACCGTACCACAAGTAACGGCGTATAATTACCGATTCCCTTGGTACTCAATCACTTATCCTATTATTCACCACACACTTCTAATGAATATTTCCCAACACCTTTGATTCTAGGTTGTTTTCCGCTCGACTTCTTCAAAACTTTTCTCAATTTCTTTCATGTGACAATCCACAATAAAGATTGGATAGATTAAATCAGCATTGCCCTATGTGTTAGGATAGTTGTCAGTCACAACTGAAAATAGTATAGTAAATAC
>CAZXUT010000124.1:0-4009 GCA_964643785.1 uncultured Proteiniclasticum sp. | reverse complement strand
GGTTATCAGAACAATCTATTCGATTTTATAGGGTCTTAATTCCTAAACTCAGGAACTATTATAATATAATCAGACTATACCAAATATAGAAAAAGAACACCGGATTTCATCCTCATGAAATCCGGTCTTCTTTTTCTCATTTACTATTCTACAGCCACAAGCTGAACATTTATGATATATTCTTCCTGGTCAAAACTGTCAAGAAGCTCCTTCACACTCATAGTCATTTCCGAAGTATCAATGGTAAGATTTACACTTGCTGCATTATTGATCGGAATATCCTGATTGATGGTTATGATATTGGCTTTGGATTCCCTCAGCTTATCAAGTATTTTAGAAAGCACTCCTGCTTCGTGGGTTATGAGAAAGGAAAAAGTAGCTTTTCTTCCCTTGCTTCCCTCTGAAAGTAGAAAGACGTGATCCTTATACTTATAATAAGCACTTCTGGAAATCCCGACGGCTTTCACCCCTTCGCTGATATCCTTGACCTTACCTGTATGAATCAATGTTTTAACTTCCAGCACTTTGGAAAAAATCTCAGGCAGAATCCTGCTGTTGACAATGTAAAGTTCATCGTCCATATAATCACCTTCTCCTATCACTATTATTTATCTCTTCGTTAAGCCAAGTTTTACGCTGAGCTTTTCCAGCATATCGATGGTCATGGTTTCCAGATTGTATCTGGTTTTGAATCCCCATTCTTCGATGGCCGCTGAGTAATCAATGCTGTCAGGCCAGTTGTTCGCAATACCCTGCCTGAAAGGATCCACATTATAGGTCATTTTGAAACCCTTGATGTGTTTACTGATTTCATTGGCTATCATTTCAGGATCGAAAGACATGGCTGAAATATTGAAAGCATTTCTGTGGATCAGTTTCGACGGATCCGCCTCCATAAGCTGGATGATTGCATCCAGTGCATCAGGCATATACATCATATCCATGAACGTACCCTTATCGATGTAGGACTCATAAGATCCCTTCATCAAAGCATCGTAGTAGATGTCCACTGCATAGTCTGTGGTACCGCCTCCTGGAGGCGTCACATATCCGATCAGTCCAGGGAATCTAACACCTCTGGTATCCAGACCGAATTTCTGGAAATAGTAGTCACATAAAAGCTCTCCGGATACTTTAGTTACTCCGTAGATGGTTGTAGGTCTCTGGATTGTATCCTGAGGCGTTGCAATCTTCGGTGTGCTTGGTCCGAATGCGCCTATGCTGCTTGGCGTAAAGAACTGCGTATTGTATTCTCGTGCCACTTCCAGTGCATTGACAAGGCCACCCATATTGATGTTCCATGCAAGCAGTGGATTGGCTTCCGCAGTGGCAGAAAGAAGTGCTGCCAGATGAATGACAGTATCCACTTTTTCCTTCTTCACGATTTCAGCCATGGTACCGGCATCCAGTACATTCAGGATCTCGAAAGGCCCTGCAAGTAGAGGTGAATCTTCATCCGGTCTTCTTATATCTGTTCCAATGACGTTATCAACGCCATACTGGTCTCTTAATACAGTGGTCAGCTCTGAACCAAGTTGTCCCATGGCTCCGGTTATGAGTATTTTCTTCATGCTTCGTCTCCCTTAAATTACACCTAATTCTTTTCCGACTATTTCATAGATTCTGACTGCTTCCATAAGCATTTCTCTGGTATGTTCTGCAGTTGGCATATTTCTTACTCTGCCTGTTCCAAGAGGAACGGTTGGGAAAACGATGGATTTTGCGTAGACCCCTTCTTCGTTCAGTCTCTTTGAGAACTTCTGTGTAAGATTTTCATCTCCGATGATGACTGGCGTGATTGGTGTTCCTGAATGACCAATATCAAAGCCCAGTTTCTTCAGTTCTTCTTTCAGGATCTTTCCATTTTCCCATAGCTTCTCATTCAAAGACGGATCTTCTTCCATGATTGTTATGGCTTCAATACAGGCTGCAGCATTTGCAGGTGTAAGAGAAGTGGAGAAAAGAAACGGTCTCGCTCTGACTTTCAGCCAGTCGATGAGATCCTGTGTTCCTGCTACATATCCGCCTACAACACCGATGGCTTTTGAAAGTGTACCCATCTGGAAATCAATGTTCTTGGCATGGCCAAAGTGCTTCACTGTTCCTTTTCCTTTGCCCATTACGCCTGATCCGTGCGCATCATCGATATAGGAAATGATATCCAGTTCCTTACAGACTTCCACGATTCCATCAATGTTGGCTACATCGCCATCCATGGAAAATACACCATCACTGATATACATGATCTTTTCATAAAGGCCTGACTCTATGGCTTCTTTTCCTTTGGCTCTCAGATCGTCCATGTCCTGGTGCTTCACTCTGATGATCTTCGCACCGGATAGTTTGCATCCGTCAATGATGGATGCATGATTCAGTTCATCTGACAGAATCGCATCCTTCTTTGTCATTACTGCTGAGATTGCACCCATGTTGCAGTTGAATCCTGACTGAAATGCGATAGCTGCTTCTGTTCCCTTAAACTGTGCAATCTTTTTCTCAAGTTCAACATGGATGTCCATGGTTCCATTGATGGTTCGGACTGCGCCAGCACCAACACCATATTTATCTGTTGCATCCTTAGCGGCTTTCTTTAATCTATCATCTCCTGCAAGGCCAAGATAGTTGTTTGAAGAAAGATTGATGAGCTCTCTTCCTTTTATAGTGATCTTAGGTCCATTGCTTCCTTCTAATACGTCAATTTCATTATAGAGACCTTTTTTCTTCAGTTCTTCCAGGTTTTCTGCCAGAAATTTGTTCAGTACTTTACTCATTTCGAAACCTCCTGTGTTCTTCGTATGTTTACAAATAGTTATATTTGTCCGTATAGTATATTATAGCAGAAGGAGAAAAATTATAAAACCATTCTTGAAGAATTTGACTAATTATTAAGAAACCCTTTACATAAACGACCAGACTGTTAAAAAGAGTAAGGTCATATCAAATAATTGATACGACCTTACTCTTTTTCTGTTTTTCTTAATTCATGTCTCAGCTGGATAATCTGTTTCAGTTCAGTAACCGAAAGATTGTTTTCTCTGTTTCTATGGAGAATTGCATGACAGTTCTCGCAGATTGGTATGAAGTCTTCTTCCACATCGAATTCGCCCATATTTTTTTCATCTCGGATGATCTGATGGATCTGGATATACCCTCTGCCCACATCCCCATAATAGGTTTCATAATTGAAACCGCATATGGCGCAGCTCATTCCCCTTTGCTTCAATACCTTCATTCTGATTTCAGGGTCCGTTTCAAATCTTGCTTTTACCCCATAGATGAACTTATCTGCATGGAGTATATATTCCTTTGCGTCTCTTTCCACATCTTCCGGAAAGATGATATCCGCATGGAAGGTTTTCTTATCAATCTTCTGAAGCCTCAGAAGCGGTGTATTTTCTTCTTTGATTTCAAAGCCGTAGCTCTCGAAAACATATTTGGACGTCACATTACTCAGTTCTCTGGTCAGGTCTTTTCCCCACCTGAGCTTGCCTCGTAGTCTTTTATAGTCATCCAGATAAAGCACGCCGAAATATTCCACTTTATTGTAAAATATTCTGATATCCCATCTGTCATGCTTTTCCATTTCGTGGAAATGAAAAAAGTCTCTCAGGTAGTTGGGAATTCGGATCTCTCCATAAGTCAGAAGCGATTTGTCTATTCTTTTTATTATGATATGCTCATCGATGATTTCAAAGGAATTAAACGACTTCTGCATGGAACCTTCCCACCTTTCTCTCCTATATAGACCAGAGTGAAAATACTATGTCCTTTTTTTATATTCATCAGATATTTCACTTCATAGATCACCGTCAACTGAAATCCTATGGTTTTTCAATGGTTTCAGGAGAATAAAAGATCCCTGTCTTCAGTACAGGCGTGAATTATCGATATAAAATTCTGTCTATTATCTATTATAATTTATATGAATGCTTTTCTCCACCAATTAAAAAAACTTTGCTTAAATTCAAAAGTAACTTCCGGTTGATAAGCATTTTGGAATAAGCCTTGA
>CAZXUT010000123.1:0-4092 GCA_964643785.1 uncultured Proteiniclasticum sp. | reverse complement strand
CTTCAGCTCAGGTCGTGACTGAAGACGGAAGTATCATAGAAGGATTGTTTGCCGCAGGAGAAGTTGTTGGCGACATTCACGGAACCAACAGACTCGGCAGCGATGCCATTACAGATATCACCGTATTCGGAAGAATCGCCGGTGACTCAGCTTCAAAGTAATAATCCCTATCTTACATAATAATAGAACTTGAATAAGATCTATATGATGAGACCTTGCAGATGATTAAATCATACTTCTGCAGGTCTTATTTTTTTTTATGATTTCCTGCCTCATTTCCCTTTAAAACAGACGAAAGGCAGACCTTATGAGTCCACCTTCCATCCTTCTTTCCTATATGCATGGGAGAAACATCCTCACCATGCTTCCTGTCAATGATTTCAATCAATGCATCCGAAAATAACAGTTCTTACCTAGTCCACTTTGATTTTGATCACACATTTTCTGACCAGTGTATTTTCACCGGACATGCATCCAGGTCTATGGACATCCTCCGGGAAGAAGACAGCAAAGTCTCCAGGCTTAAGGTCGAGGAAAACCTCGCCTTCTATATTTCCATCATAGAAGCAGTTGTCCTTTTCCTGCAGTTCATCTGAAACCACAGTCAGCTGGCTGCTTTTTCTGATGTAACCCATCTTTTCTCTTCCTTCTACGAGGAACTGGATGTCGATATGTTTTGCGTGGGATTCAGGACGTCTTAAAGCAGCTTCTTCTGTGTTGATGGTGGTAACGAAACCGAAAATATTGCCTTCTTCAATAATGAATTTCTCATCCTTTACGGTGGAAAGATTCATGTTTTCTATGAATGTCAGCGCCTTCTGAAACCTTTCGCTATAAATCTTTTCTTCTTTTCTCCAGGTATTGATATTACTGTAAATCATATGATCACCTTTTCTTTCAGATTTTTCTCTTCTATGCTTTTCTACTTGATCAGGTCAAGCATCTGTGGCAGTGTCATGGACAGCGCCGGTATGAAGGTCACAAGTAATAGAATCACTGCAGTGACAATGAAGAACGGAATCAGCCGCTTGAATACCTGCTCGATGGTCACGCCTCCGACCTTGCAACCTGTGAAAAGAATAGGTCCTACAGGAGGTGTAATGGTACCGATACAAAGATTAAATACGATCATGATACCGAACTGTACAGGATGCATACCGAAGCTTTCAGCCATAGGAAGGAAGATCGGTGTGAAAATAAGTACCGCAGGTGTAGGATCCATAAAGGTTCCGATGACCAGTAGAATCACATTCATGATGAGAAGGATGACAATCTTGCTGGATGTGATGCTTAGCAGTGCACTAGCGATGATCTGCGGAATATTGGTGAATGCCATGACCCATGACATGATGGAGGATACGCCGATCATGAAGATGACGATGGCCGTCATTCTGGCAGAATCAAGAAGAATCTTAGGAAGATCCTTAGGCTTAAGTGCTCTGTAGATAAAGGACAAAACAAGAGAATAAACAACAGCAATGGCTGAACCTTCTGTCGCTGTAAATACTCCCTTAAGTATACCACCAATAACGATGACAATCAGAAGAAGACTTGGGATTGCATCAAGAAATACCATGACTCCTCTTTTTAAGCTGAAACTTTCTTTTGAAACATACCCTTCTTTCTTTGCCATGATTCCAGCGATGATCATAACACCAAGACCCCATAGGATTCCTGGGATATAACCTGCGATGAACAGGGCGGAAACGGATACACTTCCGGCAACAGTGGAATAGACAATAAGTGTGTTACTTGGTGGAATCAGCATTCCAGTTGGAGCAGATGCAATGTTTACAGCTGCACTGAATTCCTTGCTGTACCCTTCCTTTTCCTGAAGAGGTCCCATGGTACCACCAACAGCTGCAGCTGCGGCAACACCTGAACCACTGATTGCACCGAAGAGCATATTGGCGACGATATTGGACTGAGCCAGTGAACCAGGGAGCTTTCCACTGATGACTTTGGCGCAGTTGACAAGCCTTATGGCGATACCTCCATTGTTCATGATATTACCAGCCAGTATGAAGAAAGGAATGGCCAGAAGAGAGAAGGAGTTCGTTCCGATGAAAAGTCTCTGTGCTGATGTGATCATGGCATTTTCAAAAGGAAGAATAAGTGCCATGGCCATTGTCGAGGAGAGACCGATTCCGATACTGATCGGTACACCGATGATCAGAAGAATCGGCACTGCAACCAGCATAATGAGACCTGCTTGTAATGCTATATCCATATTAGATGGCCTCCTTTACGCTGACGTTTCTGTTTTTCAGCGTCTCTGTTATATTGTAGATACTATAAAAGACGATACACACACCACTAAATGCGATGGCTGAGTAGATGATACCCATAGGAATCTGAAGGGCTGCATCAGTCTGTCCCATCTGATTGCCCATGGAGATGAATCCACCGTAGATCATGACACCAACTGCAAAGACGGCCACAATGATTTCACTGAGAACATCCGCCGCAACTCTCACATTGCCTTTGAACTTATCCTTGATGAATACAATAGCCATATGGTCTCTTTGTCCGAAGACATAAGCAGCTCCATACATCACAAGCCATACAAAGAGGTACTGGGAGAGCACTTCTGTTTTTGCACTTGGATCATTAAGGAAATACCTTGTAAATACCTGCCAGGAAACGAGAATCGTCATGATACCCATGATGGCAATGCAGAATATTTCTAGAATCTTATCTAAACCATTCTTGATTGTTTTCATTTTTTTGCTCCTTTTGCAAATCGGATTTATTAAGAAAAGAGAATCTGGAAAGCACGCTTTCCAGATTCTCTAAAATGCTTGCCTTTTCTTACTTTACAAGTCCTCTGATTGCTTCATAGATTGCCTTGGCACCTTCTGAAGCAGCTGTTACTTCTTCGTGTAGTGGTGTCACATTTTCCTGGAAAGGCTTAATGTCGACTTCTACGAATGTAGCGCCGTTTTCAACTGCAGTTGCCTTAGCAGTTTCTACGCTTTCATTCCAGACATCAAATTCATTGATGATGGTTTCCTTCATCAGGTTTTCAAAGATTGCCTTGTTTTCAGCTGTCATACTATTCAAGATATCATCATTGATGATGATAAGATCTGGTACCATAAGATGCTGTGTGTAAGAGAAGTAAGGAGCGATTTCATAATGCTTAAGATCTGCATAGGTCACTTCGTTGTTTTCTCCGCCTTCAAGCACACCCTGCTGTACAGCTGTGTATACTTCACCCTGGCCCATTGGTGTTCCTACGCCACCCATGAATCCGAGCATCTTGACCATTGTGTCTGATTCCATGACTCTGATCTTGTATCCAGCTAAATCCTCTGGTGTTTCAATTGGCTTGTCAGTGTATACGTTTCTTGATCCTGCAGTGAATGATCCTGCAACGATGAATCCGTTTGCTTCTGTTGAAGCGAATAGCTCATCAAGAATTCCTGAAGTGAAAACTTCCTTCTGATGATCCAGACTGTCATAGATGTATGGAAGTCCTATAACTGCGAATTCCTTGTTGAAGTTCTCAACGATAGGGTTTCCTACCACTGCCATGGCGATGGTTCCTGACTGAACAAGTTCAGCTGTAGCTCTCTGGTCACCCAGAAGTGCATTTGGTGCGATTTCAAGGCTGTATGCTCCAGCAGTCTCTTCCTTCAGTTTCTCACCGAAAGTTATAAGTGCCTTATACTGTGGATGGTTTTCTGACTGGTTGAAGGCGATCTTCAGAACTGTTTCTTTTACTGCTGCGCCTGCTCCTTCTTCCGTTGCAGGTGTTTCAGATGAACATCCTGCCATAACACCTAGTGACAATGTAACTGCCATCATAATTGATACTATCTTCTTCATAATTTCCCCCGTATAATTTTATTTTTCATTTTCTTTTTTTATTTCTGTCTTTCATGATCTTGTCCTGAAATAATTCTCTATGCTTCCCTGATTGTCACTGCCTCTTTTCATCTCCATAAGATTTCATGATAATCTTTCATCTTATCTTATGGAATTCCATGAAGCATTTTTGCTTATACTATCTGAGATCCTTCATGTCCACATGATCCATGTCGGTGAACTCGATGTTCTCTCCGCACATGCCCCAGATGAAGGTATATT
>CAZXUT010000122.1:222-4103 GCA_964643785.1 uncultured Proteiniclasticum sp. | reverse complement strand
GAGGATAGATGTTGCTTGGTTGAGTTGCTAGGCGTTGGGGTATGATATAATGAACAGTAAGAAGGGAGGTGAAAAAAAATGGATAGGAAAGATTATCTCAATATGCTCGAAGGGAAAGAAGACGAATGGATGGGTGTGCTTGAGCAGCGTAGAGCACAACTGGAACAAGAGGATATCGCAACACAGGTGAGTGACTGTGAAATCAAGCGAGAGATGATTCACGGTCTGGAAGAAAAGCTAGCAGATCTCAGATCCAAAAGAGAAGCATTAAGTGAGTCCGATGAAGCTGAGTGGGAGAATTTAAAGCGGGATATGGATAAAAAAGTGGAAGAATTCAAATGTGATTTCGACGAAGTTGTGTACTTTGATGATGAAAATCCTGAACCCAAAGAGTAGCCTTAAGGCTGTGGATTGTATTGACAACACCTGTCCTGGGATCTTTTGGTTATCGCGATATATGGAGTGGATATGTGCAACTTAATCTGCTGAAATGGTGCAGGAAACAAGAAATGCTGCTTTATAACAAAGAATATGGAAATCAGCACATGATTGCTTAAGGAGGCCCATTCTGCTATGCTTGCCAAGCATTAAAGAGTGGGCCTGAATTTTTTCAAAACGGTTGCATTATAATGAAGACAATGATGAAGATATTAAGGCAAGCCAATACGGATACGAATACTAGGAGATTCTATAGAAAATGAGAGTTCTTGTTACTACCAGAAATGCAGATAAATATGACTACAGGTGGGATATAAGCTGCCTTGGGGAGGAGTAGCAGGGTCCTCGATCGAATGCTGGTTTAAAGAAACAGGATCGACTCTGCTAGACTTCTTAGATGAATGGGGGAAGGAAAGATGATGACTATTGCGCCTTTGATGATTGAACATCGGCTAATCGAACGAATGATTGCTATTTTGCAAAAACATATCGAAACTGTATCTTCCGCAACTGAAATCGATTTATCCTTAGTGGAGCAAGGCGTAGATTTTCTGCGGACATACGCTGATCACTGCCACCACGGAAAAGAAGAGGATATATTGTTTAAATCACTGAAGAGTAAAAAGCTTACTGACACTCAGGATAGGATTCTTCAAGAACTTGTGGAAGAACATGCACGTGCACGAAAGACAGTTGCGAATCTCTCAGCAGCAGCTGGAAAAGCAAGAGAGGGAAGAAATGAAGCATTTTTGGTAATTGATCAGCTTGTGCGAAAAATTATTGAACTCTACCCGCTGCATATTGGAAAGGAGGATAAACACTTCTTTATTCCGATCATGGACTACTACACCCAAGAAGAACAGGATGAAATGCTGCGGGATTTCGCTAGCTTCGACCAAACCATTATTCATGACAAGTATCGCACATTAGTTGAAGGTTACGAAGGGGCCAGTTCTCAAGCAGTAGCCCCAGACACAAGCCGCGGCTTCGGGAAAGCGTATGAGTGTACGGTCTGCGGATACATCTACCAACCGGAAATCGGTGATCCGGATCATGGAATTGCTGCGGGCACACCATTCCACGAGCTGCCAGACGACTGGGTCTGTCCAGTCTGCGGGGCAGAAAAGGATATGTTCATCAAAGTATCGGAATGATAAGCGATTGCTGCGATTTCTTACCACGAGACAACCCATATGAACCGCAAAGAATCCCGCAGAGAATTCTGCGGGATTCTTATCCAGATATAGATACCGGGCAGCTGATCACATTTGTATGTTTCAATAATGAGCCATCTGGAAAATAGATGGCAAAGCGTCGAATATGCCTTATCCTGGACTGAAGTTTCAGGCAATTAGCGTTGTCAGCCCTAGATCCTGCTTCTCTTCTTTTCAGAACGCCTTGGGAGATTGGAACTATTCCAGTCTCCTTTATCATTTGAGCGGCATGCACGATTATCTCCAGAAACCAGACGGCGCTATTACAAGACTTCATTAACGGCTGATACACATTATTGAGATTACAATGGCAGACTGTCTTATCAAACGGTTACCTGCCTAATCATCCTTTAGGGTATCGATCGCATAAGTATCTTGAAGCGTTTTCATATTCTCTGTAGGTCAGAATTATATAACTGGATGCAGGAGTAGCAAATAGAGCGCCGAATACATGAATTAACAATCATTGCCATTTATGGGGAGATCAGAAACCCGGAGATGCTTTGCTACTCATGGGAGGAATTCTCTTGAAAAAAGGATTAGTAGGATTTGCTATTCTTTGCCTGATTGCTTTCATCGCCTTTGAGAATCAACGATCGGATATCATTCAGCCAACAGAGGAAAGGGATGTAAAAGAGGTCATATCTTCAACCGGGCAGTTTTTCAGGGAGAATCGGGAGATGTGCTTAAACGGATTAAGCATATCAAGGGATATTCCTGAGGAGCGTATTTCATTTTATGTTAATGGTGTTCCTGTGAGCCATGATGAAGTGATGATGTCTTTGGGTATCGAATTGGCAGGTGGTGCCGATCGAACATTAGAAGAGGTAAAAGAAAGGCTTACGAAGTATGCGATTTTCTATCAAAAAGCACAAGAGTATGGAGTATATCCGACAGAAGAACAGGTGGATGAATATCTGCAGTGGGAACAGAGTGCAATGGAAGAAGATGACGAAGGCAAGGCCATGATTCGTCTTTTCATGAAAGAATGGGGATTGACTGCAGACGAATTTTGGGATGTCTATCAAAAATATCATGCGTATAACATGCTCACGGCTTTGAATGTGGGGGAAAAAGTAATCGCCTGGTATTACCAAGATGAGATACATTCAGCAGAAAATGAAGAAAGAGCAAGATCGGAGATGGAAGCATGGTTTTCAGAGCAACTCAGAAGTGCTGTAATTACATATCCCAAATAAGAACAATTGACTTCAACATAACATACCTCAATTGAAGGAGATGACACTCTTGAGAAACAGATTCGGGTTGTGTTTTCTTTTACTTGTGTGCGTTCTTTGTTTAACATCCTGTCAATCTGCAGAGCTGGCAGATCAGATTATCTTCAATGACTGGAGCGGATTCATTGCTTTACATACCGGAGAATCCACCAGTATATCCTTACCCTGGGTAATATTCAATGATCAGGAAATTTCGATAGACAGCTACGAGATAGGTCTTGCAGGGCTACCCGATGGCTGTGTTCTGAACAATATTCTTGTAACACCGGGAGAGGATCTATATGACGCTAAGTTTTATACCATTACCGTAATCATATCCGGAGAAGCGGAAATGGCCGAAAGACCTGCGAGTCCGGTTCTGAATCTGCAAAATAGACTTAGTCAGGAAGCTCAAGAACTGCCTTTAGGAGAATGGATCTTTACAGTACTACCTGAGCAATCCCACTTGCAGATTAGAGATTACATAGCCAAATCTTCCGGAAATGATTTGGTAATCGATCCTGCTTGGGTGCTGGAGAATACAGCTGCAGATGAAGTGACCATGGATCATGTCTATGTTGCTCTGCCCGGAATATCTCAGGGAAGCGTATACTATGATCGAACAGATACTTTGGATGACAATGAATGGAAGGCAACAGGATATGATCCTCTGGTTCTGGCGCCCGGAGAAAAGCTGGCACTAAGGTATGAAGCCACCTGGAGCAGTGAACAGTTTGGTGTTTTCCTGAAACCGATTATCATGTATTCCATCCAAGGAGAACAGTACAGATTTGCGGCAGCAACCTACGAGAGTTCAATTGCATTATCAAAGAACTTACTGCAAAAGTATCGGGCACTGCCATGATAGGAATTAATGCTTTTGGTTTTTCTGGTGGTGGCATCATATAAGAACTCGTCACAACGGGGTGGGAGAATGCTTGAGAAAAAAGTAAAGCCCTGGGTTTTGATCGTTGCATGTATCTTTTTCCTGACTTTGCTGGTGGAGATAAAT
>CAZXUT010000122.1:0-212 GCA_964643785.1 uncultured Proteiniclasticum sp. | reverse complement strand
TTATCAAAGAACTTACTGCAAAACTATCGGGCACTGCCTTGATAGGAATTAAGGCTTTTGGTTTTTTTGACGACGGCATCATTAAAAACTACTCAGGAGGGTTGGAGAATGCTTCAGAAAAAAGTAAAGCCCTGGGTTTTGATCGTTGCATGTATCTTTGTCCTGACTTTGCTGGTGGAGATAAATGTCCGGGCTCCCTCTATTGAGGCACT
>CAZXUT010000121.1:0-4294 GCA_964643785.1 uncultured Proteiniclasticum sp. | reverse complement strand
CCAGGCTGAGAGTTACACCCAGCTAAACTACATGCACCGAACTGGCGCACTCCTTATAAATGAGTATTATTTTTTTTGTAATTATCAATATCACTATATTTTTATAATATACTTTATACGCTATTTATAATTGACGTTTATAAGTTTATTAATGAGTTTCACAAGATTTATTCGTCTTTTCTTCATAGTGCATTATTAATAGTCGAATTAATACTCCAACCCTCATCACCATGATAAATCATCTTCTTTGACATTCCCCCATCAACAGTAATATTCTCTCCATTTATAAAATCAGACTTTGCATCGCATAAGAATAATACAACTCTAGCGATATCATCAGGAATTCCAACTCTTTGTGATGGATGCTGAAATTTATCAGATTTACTGAAATCCTCAGCATATGTTGTATCAATCCATCCAGGACTGATACTGTTCACTCTTGCTGTTCCAAATAAACTCATTGCCATGGCGTGCGTTAATGCAGAAATTCCTCCTTTTGCGGCACTATAGCTTTCAGTATCTCTCTGACTCATTTTTGCTCTTGTTGAAGAAATATTTACAATAGATGCATCCCTTCCAAAATAATCTTTCAATAACATAGTTAGAAAATAAGGTGCGGTGATTCCTACCCTCAATACTTCATTAAATTCTTCATACGTACAGTTGCTGAGCAATCCCTTATTACTGTTACAGGCATTATTTATCAGATGATCCACCTTCCCATATTTCTCTAATACTTCACCAATGAAATTTTTCAAATCTTCTTCTTTTCCTACGTTACCATGATAGAAAAAATGTTTAGTATATTCCCCATTCATCTCGCTAAGAAGTTTCTCTCCACCTTCCTGATCTGTATCAATAAACGCAATGATTGCCCCTTCTTGATGAAACGCTTCAGCGATTGCCTTGCCAATCCCATTCGCTGCTCCTGTAATTATACAAACTTTATCCGAAAACATTTTCTATTCACCTCATTATAAATTTCATAAATATTCAAAACTCTACACACATTATAACGAATTTTATAATCAGAGTAAACATTTACACTGATTATATTAACTATAATAGATTTATAAGTATTATTCATATACAATAGTGATTACACTACAATTATAAATATAAATTTTAACGTGAATAATCTTCCCATTTTATTATTTACTA
The DNA here is from genome assembly GCA_964643785.1 of uncultured Proteiniclasticum sp. Taxonomy (GTDB): domain Bacteria; phylum Bacillota; class Clostridia; order Clostridiales; family Clostridiaceae; genus Proteiniclasticum. The sequence goes on along the minus strand of CAZXUT010000121.1, from coordinate 3,133 downwards.
TCTTGTGTACTCTTATCAGTACAATAACAAAAAAACCGCCTCTCAGCGGTTATTTTGCTTTACATATTAATTATTATTTAATCTAATTCAACCTTATCCAATCTACTAAAGCCCCAATTAGTACTGCCGCAGTTACAACTATAGTAACTACCATTGCTGTAATCATATCCCCAGGTAAAAAATCACCTGTAAGAAGCGGAATGCTATTTGAAATCAGCGTCATGGGATTGTAAGGTTTTAACTGAGGAATAATGCCTAGTATTGATAATACAACTACCAGTCCTCCAGTAAGTAGCAGCGCTCCATAAGTATTCTTAAAGAGCAGTCCACCAAAAATTGTAAGTGCGATCAGCATGATGCCAAATACCCACAATGCAATCACTGCTAAAGCCAGATTACTGATCTCATCCATAGACCAGAAGTAGATGGTATAAAGATAAGTGATCAGAAAGCTTAAACTGTATGCCAGCGTCCACTGCATTACACTGGATGCGAATTTAGATAATATAACTACTTTTCTGGATAGTCCCTTAGTAAGCATGATGGTCAGTGTTCCCTTACTGATCTCATTCGCCATGATACCACTGAAGATGATGACCATGATGAGCGTTCCCATCTGAGAAACATTTTTGAAGAACTGCATCCAGGAATCCAGCGCTTTTGGTTCCTCCAGTATAATCGTCATCCCTTCAGGAAGAAATTCATTGAGAATCTCAGGCATGATCTTTGCAGTAATCGGACTCATGAATCCGAATAGAACAAAGATTACTACCAGTACAAAAAGCTTATAAGTCCTAGTACTTTCCATCAGTTCTTTCTTAGTAAAAGCTATAAAGCTTCTCATTTCACCACCTCCAGGAACAGATTCTCCATCGTAGGCTCCATGACCTCAATCTTCACTGCAGCCATTTTTAGTCTCAACAGAGCCTCATACACATCCAGCTGCATCTTCTCTAAATCCAGCCCGTGTAGAACTACACCAGTTCCATTTTCATTTGCCTCAGTTCTGTATCCAGCCATCTTCTCTTCTCTCAGGAAGGTCTCCTTCTCTTTTCCAGTCATGAACTCAATAACAAGTCCTTCTTTTCTGTGTTTAGACCTGATTTCACTCAGTGTCCCTTGAAGAACAATCTTTCCACCATGAAGAACCGCCACTTCATCACAGATTCTTTCCACGTCCGAAAGTATATGCGTTGAAAAAATCACGGTGGATTTCCCCTTCACTTTTTGCAGGATATCGAGGATTTCCTTTCTTCCTTTCGGATCCAGCGCTGATGTCGGTTCATCACAGATCAGAAGCTTCGGTTCATTAAGAAGCGCCTGGGCTATGCCCAGTCTCTGCTTCATCCCTCTGGAATATGATCGGATTTTCTTCTTGCTGTTCTCCAATCCCACAAGCTCCAGCATCTCCTCTGTTCTTTCTTTGATCCTATCCTTAGGCATATCAGTGATTTCACCACAGAGCCCCAGATATTCCTTTGCACTCATATACCCATAAAACTCTGGTACATCCGGCAGATATCCGATATTTCTGTTGGTTTTCGTTTCCCCGAAATGAACCTTCTCATCCATTACAAGGATTTCTCCTGAGTCCTTTTTCAGTAGACCCAGGATCATCCTCATGGTTGTGGTTTTTCCAGCACCATTCTGTCCTATGAATCCGAAGATCGAACCTTCCTTGACAGAAAAGCTGATTTCATCCAGAACTTTCTGGGTACCGAATTTTTTTGAAAGGTTCTCAATTTTAAGAACTTCCACTAATCCTCACCTCTTCCAAACAAGAAATAAACAATAGGTCCGATGGTATTGATAAATGAAACCAGAATCCAAATGGTCTTGTTTCCTACCTTATAATTGTCATGTCTTAGAATATGGACGATGGCAGCAACGGTCAGCGTAAGCTGCAGAATAATAATTGGAATAAGAAACGGTAAATACTCTCTCAGATTTTCCATAGTCATTTTATTTCCCTCCTAAGAATTCAGTAAGTTCACTTACAATATTTTTATAGCCTGTATGCTCATGAAGTGTTGTAAAAGCGAGGTTCATGGTCACTGCCTGAAGCATCCCTTCCTTCACGACTTTTTCCCCTCTTGGTGGACCATTTCCAAGGTCCAGATCTTCAAGCCATGGATCTATCAGTGTGAAAAAATCATCTCCCTGAATCTTATATGGAAAAGTGAGCTTTCTGCATGCTTTGACATACCCTTTCAGCATCAGGATGCTTTCTTTAAACTTCCCAAGGACCGCATATCCATTGGCTGCTCCATAATAAACCTGAGCCATGACATTGGGATTAAGATCAATGAGCTTTACAGCTTCTGCCACAGGAAGCAGTCTTTCAAGCGTTCTTTCAAATGCATCCTGGTTGTCCAGATTGAGCATCAGATATGAAGCACCATTGGAAATATAACTTAAGATGTGCTGATACAAACTGATCTGAAGAACCGACTTTGCTTTTCCGACTTCTCCTCTACTCTGATAGGCACTTGCCAAAATCACTTCATCTCCCACAATGGGCCTGATGGTCCCTTCCAGAAGATCTAGTACGGAAAGTGAATCCCCTTTGATCATCTGCGCCATAGCCTCAATGGAATTTGACTGCTTTGATAGCCATACATCTTCACTCTCATCCTTCACTCTTAATGAAAGCTGGATGATCTTATCAAGCACTTCGCTTTTCAGCTCCTCTGTTTCTGACAACATATAGTGATTCAGAAGAAGGATGGACATCTGCAGAAGAAGCGGAAAGCATGCGTAATACTTTTCAATGACCTTCTCGATTTCGCCGTAGACTTCTGAAAAAGGTCTCTTCCCGAACTCTTCGGAAAATCTCTGATAGGTTCTTCTGATCTCATCTTTTTCCAGCTGAGGAAGATATCCGATAAGATCATCTATGGAGATATTGAAGAAAGTGGCGAGCTTAGGTAGAAGTGTTATGTCCGGGTAACTTTGCCCTGTTTCCCATTTTGAAACTGAGGCTTTTGTTACCCCCACATGGTCTGCCAAAGCATCCTGTGTGATTCCTTTTTCTTTTCTCTTATGAACGATTACCTTTGAAATATTGATTTCTTTCATAACATCGCTCCTTCTCCCTTAAAATCCTTATCGTTTCCTTTTTTCTTTTCTATAT
>CAZXUT010000120.1:0-4555 GCA_964643785.1 uncultured Proteiniclasticum sp. | reverse complement strand
TTCACGATGAACTTTCTGATTCTTTCATCACGGGCGTCATGAAGCGCTTGTAGTCTGTCCAGGAACTCCTGGTTCTTATAACCGTCATTGTTCCAGTAACCCAGAATATGGATACTTTCACCGTTTCGAGCGGTTGTCAGTTCGATTCCAGGGATGTATTGTAAATCAGATTCACTGATCAGCGGCATCATTTCAAAATGACCTTTGACGGTATCGTGGTCTGTCAGAGCCATGAAAGAAAGATTTTCTTTCACTGCCAGTTCATAGAGCTCTTTCGTAGAGAGTCTTCCGTCTGAGCAGGTTGTGTGACAATGCAGTTCTAATTTCATTAAAAAATCACCTTTCTTTATTTGTTCACATTACGTTAACACTTAAGTTGACATAATGGGATGATAACTTTATCTTATAATGCCTATAATAGCATAACAATGAAGATTGTAAAAATATATTTTCTATTATGTAAACGTTTTAAAACTTCAAATGTTACATATCTATGAAACATGAATTATATTCGTGTAATGGGTTATGTAAACAATTACTTAACGCTATAATAACAATAGAGGCCATTTTAGGCCGAATTTTATGGAGGTGTAGTTTTGAGAAAAAGAAAATCAATTAGATCACTATCTATTGCACTAGTACTACTTTTTTCGTTTGCGCTTATTCCTGGACAACGGTTTTATGCAGATGAAGTTGTAGAACCCGTTGAAACAGTAACAGCAGAAGCAGAGGTACCAACAGAAGTAGAGGTACCAGCGGAAGCAGAAGTACCAGTAGAAGCGGAAGTACCAGTAGAAGCGGAAGTACCAGCAGAAGCGGAGGTGCCAGCAGAAGCAGAAGCAGAAGTGCCAAGTATGCAGATTATGGCAGCTGAAGCAACACCTGTTGATAAGTCAGTCGTACTTGACTATTTCTCAATAAATGATTTTCATGGAACAGTTGATGATTCAGCTAGTTCAAGCAATCCTGGAATCGCAAGATTGCAGACTTATTTATTAAGTCAGAAGAAACTTAACCCAAATACTTTCTTCTTATCCGCTGGTGATCAGTACCAGGGATCTTCCATTTCAAATCTTACTCACGGGGATGTAGTGAATGACATCCTGAAAAATATGGGACTTCTTGCATCAGCAATCGGAAACCATGAATTTGACTGGGGTTCAGATCTCATTCCAAAATGGGCAGAAGAAGGAGGATTTCCTTTTGTAGCTTCCAATATTGAAGTAGAAGCTGGAAGTAAACCTGCTGGATGGGATACATATGTCAAACCATACTATATCCAGGAAGTCGTCGTTGAAGGTGTCACACTTAGAATCGGATTCGTCGGAATCGCGACACCGGAGACATCATATAAGACATCAGCAGAGCATGTAGAAGGATTCACATTTACTGATCCTACAACTGCAGTGAACTATTGGACAAAAGAGCTGAGAACAAACCATGACGTGGATGCAGTTATTGCACTGACACATTTAGGATCCATGATGAAAGATGGTGTAGTCACTGGTGAAGCTGCAGATCTGGCAAAAGCTGTTACAGAAGATCTTGATGCGATCATCACTGGTCATACACATCAGGTTGTAAACGGAAAAGTCAATGACATCGTTATTGTACAAGGTCAATATAACGGCAGAAGCCTATCCAAGGTTTCATTGGCTTATGATATAACCGGAACAACTGTAGAACCTGTTGTTGAATTGACAGGAGTAACTGGAAATGTCATAGACATAAGAGGTATGAAGGCCTCTCTGACAGAGAACCCAGAAGTTAAGGCCATTATCGATGCATATTATGTAACTCTTGGACCGATTCTTGAAGAAGAAATCGGAACCATCGATTATAATCTTCCACATGTTACAGACACGATGCAAGTAACACCTATGGGACAGTTTGTAGCATCAACAATGGCGAAGCTTGGCGGAACAGATATTGCCATCATAAACGGTGGAGGAATCAGAGGCGGATTTGAAGCTGGTACCATCACCATGGGCGACATGTATACAATTCTTCCATTTGACAATACATTAGTCACACTGGAAGTTACAGGAGCAGAACTCAAAAAGCTTATCGAACATGGTATTTACCCTCCAACTTTCAGACCTGGACAGTTCTATGGAATTGAAGTCTGGTATGACAAAGATGCAGAAGCAGGTCAGAAGATTACTAAAATTCAGCTTCTGGACGGAACACCAATAGAAGATGATAAGTATTACTCAGTTTCCACACTGGATTTCCTGATTACCGGTGGAGACAAATATGATTATAGTAAAGCAATAAATGTTGTAGATACGTATCTTCCGCTGAGAGATCTTATAGCAGAAGAAATCAGAGATCTGAAAAAAATTGAATTTGTCTATGAAACAAACCTCTTTATCAAGCAGACAGTATCAATGGATTACTTTGCTATCAATGACTTCCATGGTAACGTGGATAGCTCAGGAAGCAGCAAGAATCCTGGACTTGCAAGAATTCAGACTTTCCTTAAACAGAGAATAGAAGAAAATGCACGTACTTACTTCCTGTCCGCTGGAGACCATTTCCAGGGAACAGCAATATCAAACCTTACCCATGGTGCAGTTGTCAATGAAATTCTCAAAGAAATGAATTTGATGGCTTCAGCTGTAGGTAACCATGAATTCGACTGGGGAAGCGATCTTATTCCTACCTGGGCGAAGGATGGAGAATACAAGTTCCTCGCTTCTAATATAGAAGTGGAAGCAGATAAAAAACCTGCAGGATGGGATGAAAATGTTCTTCCATACATCGTACAGGAACATATAATCAATGGTACAGCAGTGAAAATAGGATTTATCGGAATCGCTACACCGGAAACAAAATTCAAGACCTCAGCAGAAAATGTTGTGGGTTATACATTTACAGATCCTGTTGTGGCAACCAATAAATGGGCCAAGATACTAAAAGAACAGGAACATGTGGATGCAATCATCGCACTGACACATCTGGGATCCTTCCAGAAAGATGGTGTGGTGTCAGGCGAAATCGTTGAATATGCAAACAACGTTGAAGGCGTTGATGCCATATTCACGGGACATACACATCAGGTTGTTAATGGAAGAGTGAATGACATTGCCATCGTTCAAGGCGGATACAACGGTAGAAATCTATCTCAGATCACACTTGATTTTGAAATAAATGATACAGCTGTAGAGCTTCTAAACGCTACTGGAAATGTAATCAACATGACAGACCTTATTCCATCATTGGAAGAAGATGTGGCTGTAAAAGCCATCGTTGACAAGTATTACGAAGAGCTTGCACCAATTCTTGATGAAGTCATCGGAACATTGACAAACGATCTTCCTCATGACACAGACAAGATGCAGGTATCTCCAATGGGACAGTTTATATCCAAGTCCCTGGCAGAAATCGGCGGAACACAGATTGCCATCATCAATGGTGGTGGAATCAGAAGAGGGTTTGACAAGGGAGATATCACAATGGGTCTCATGTATGAACTTCTTCCATTTGACAATACACTCGTTACACTTAAGGTTACTGGAGCAGAGCTTAAGAAACTTATCGAACACGGACTGCACCCAGATAACTTCAGACCTGGACAGTTCTATGGAATAGAAGTCTGGTATGACGACAAAGCTGAGGCAGGAAACAGAATTTCTACCATCAGATTACTAGATGGCACTTTGGTAAAAGACGATGCGACCTATACTGTATCCACACTGGATTTCCTTTTAACAGGTGGAGACAATTATGACTACAGCAAAGCAACAGATGTTGTAGATACTTACATTCCTGTAAGAGACGTCATCGCTGATATGATCAGAGAAAAGAAAGTCATTTCTCATGTATATGCTGAGCATCTGCATGTAGGTAAAGAAGTCATAGTTCCAGATAAGGATGATAACACAAATCTTCCAGCAGCCGGATCCTTAGGAGATGGCATGTATTATGGAATGGGTATTGTTGCCATTCTTGCAGCTGGAGTTGTCACCGGAAAAAGAAAGAACAAATCGGCATAAAGATTGTTATGATCAGGCGCTTAATTAGTAGATATTAAGCGATGATTCATACAATCGTATATATACTATAAAAAAGGAGCTGTTGCAAAACCAGGTAATCTGATTTGCAGCAGCTCTTTTCTTGCGGATATTGATACTAAGCAGTTTCCGATGACAGTCTTTTTGAAGTGGAGATCATCAGCCTCAGATTTCAGGGCATGACAAAAAAGCCTAGCATCAGTTTCCGTTGGACCTGGTCTACGCTGTTTTCTTGTAGCTTATCATTTCCGTCTGATTGTTCAGCAGCTTGCTGTGCAGCTTGTTGATGTTGAGACCTAATGCCACCAGAACCAGATCGGAGACAACCTTGTCCATGCTGCGGTGACGGAATCTGTTGTATTTCATCCCGTCCTTCACTTTGGAAAAAGCGCCTTCTGCCTGAATCGACCGGTTGATCCGGTAATCGATCCCTACACTGCTCAGAATATTCGATTCAGACTCCGTTCGATACTGCTCGAAGGCTGGTGAGAACATGATGTTTTTCTGGCTGGGGTTCATGTTCTTTCTGGGCTTGATAC
>CAZXUT010000119.1:0-4572 GCA_964643785.1 uncultured Proteiniclasticum sp. | reverse complement strand
CATGATCAGCACCTCTTTAACATCGATTATATATATATTTTATCTTATAGTCCCACATAGGTAATGAACTTAATGTGAATTATATTAGAAAAATGAATTATGATAAAACGTTAACATGGGTGACGTTTAATGTTATTAATTCATTCAATTATGAGAAGGATAGATTCATTACAATGTAGTTATCAAAAGGAGGTAAATTTTATGCCAAAAAGTAAAGGAGACAAGAAAAAAAGTACAGTGAATGATCTGAATAACCCTAAACCGTTGCAAGTACTTTCGTCTAACGCCGCAGATGCACCTTTTAAAGGTGGAATAGGAAAAGGTTATATTGAACCTCAGGAAAAGCCGAATTATTATGAACCTCATGAGGGACTTTTAAAAGGTACGATGTTCAGAGAACTCGATGATGGCTATAAAATCAAGGAGGATAAATGATGTCAGAAAAAAAATCAGGTATCACACTTCGTGAACTTCAGGAGCTTGAGTTTGCTGCATTGGAACTGAACCTGTACCTTGATACGCACCCTGAAGATGAGAAGGCTATAAAAAAACTGGCAGGGTACAGCGTTGAAATCGAGAAAATGGTTACGGAATATGAAGAGAAAGAGACCATGCTCTACAGCCAGCATATCAAGTCGAAAGAAGATCTTGATAAGTGGATCAATGACCCTTGGCCATGGGAAAAAGGGTAGGAGGAAGATTATGTGGATTTATGAGAAAAAACTGGAATTTCCGATTAACATAAAGCAGAAAGATCTGAAGCTGGCAAAAGTTCTGATGGCTCTGTATGGGGGTCCTGATGGAGAACTTGCCGCAGCCTTGAGGTATCTCAATCAACGCTACACAATGCCGACAGGTGACACCAAAGCGCTCCTTACAGATATCGGAACAGAGGAGCTTGGTCATGTGGAAATGATCTGTACCATGATCTATCAGCTTACAGATGGAGCCACCGTGAAAGAGCTTCAGGAAGCAGGTCTTGGTGGACATTTCGCTCAGCATGGGGCAAGCCTTTTCCCTGCCGATGCCAATGCGGTGCCGTTCACTGCTATGTACTTTCAAGCCCTTGGAGATCCTGTCACGGACCTACATGAAGACATGGCTGCCGAGCAGAAAGCAAGAGCGACCTATGAGCATCTCATCAAGATGACTGATGATATTGAGGTCAGAGAAATACTGAGGTTTTTAAGAGCCAGAGAGGTGGTCCACTATCAGAGATTTGGCGAACTGCTGAATAAAGTCTATGAGTATAATGCAGAGAACAAACTGTTTTTATAAAGACTGAAAAAAACAATGCTGAAGCATATCACTTTGTGTGATGGTATGCTTCAGCATTTCTTGGTTATTCATTTTTCAGGCTTTCAGGATTATAGCTTTTTTACCTCGTCTACAGCTTCTATTCTTCTTTCCACGTTTTCCAGCCAGAGATCAATACCGGAGCGTGTCCAGTCTAGTGGAAAGAGAAGCTCTTCCTGGACCGTAGGGTGAAGTGCCATCATATCTTCATGTTCCGTGCCCTTTTCCAGACAGTTTCCGCAGAGATATTCGTTTTCACCGATTTTATAGGAATACTTGATATGTGGTGTGTTGAAACGATGAAGGACACATCTCTTGCCGAAGGTCAGCTTGACCTTTGTGCCATCTGCAATGGTGATGGTGATTCCTTCCATCCAGCTGTTTTCAAGCGCCTTCTTTTCCTGGTCGAAGATGCACTCATCAATCAGGTCAAGCTTACGCAGTTCTTCAAGAAGATCAGGAAGCTTAGGAAGCTCACTGATGTTTTTTGAATCAGCAATGATTTTAACAAATGCCCATGGATAAGCATTATTTGTGAAGAACTCGGCATCAGAAAGAGGCCACTCCAATGGGAACATGATGTTCTCAGGGATTTCCTCAAACTTTCTGCAGGTTCTGTGACAGGTGAGGCACTGGTACTGGTTTTCTCCAGTGCGATAGGCGAAGGTCTCCTTTTTCTCATAATGGGAATGCCCGGCGCAGATGATATCTCTTATGAGCTGTACTTCTGTTCCGTCTTCGATTTTCACCGTGGCACCATCAGTGAAGGCCTGATCGATGTCAAGGAGTTCATCGGAAGAATACTCTCCCTCTGTGACTTTCTTGTTCACCTTCTTGTATATGGACTTCAGTGAAGGCAGGGACTCGATTGTTCTGGATTTTTCTATGATTTCCATAAACTTATACTTCATTGAAAATATTCTCCTTTTTAATCTGAACTATTTTAATATCACTCAGAATTCTTATTCTACTTATTATAACATTTTTAATTCGCTTTGATGAATCAGTTTTTTTAAGCGGTACCGGAGCTGAAATTCGCCTGGTAATTGACTGAAAAAGTTATTAAAAAAAATCCAGTTTATCTTTAAGAGATAGAATGAATAAGATATACTATATAGGAAGAAGAAATTATTATAGTGAAAAAATAGTATAGATTTTTGACTAGTTGCACAGAGAATAGTCGCGTAATGGGAGGAGTTATGAAAAAGATCAATTATCCACTGCTGATCGGTGGTCTCATATTTTTATTTTTTATGGCAGCAGCCATGTTTCCGGAGCTTTTTACAGATAGAGACCCTATGTTTGAGGAGCCTCCACGTAATATGGAGGTCCTTGTGGAGGGAGAGGTGAAGGACGAATTCACCATGCATCCCATCTGGCCTAGTGGGCATAATCTCATGGGAACAGATGTTGTAGGACGTGATATCTATGCAAGGCTCATCTATGGAACGAGAAATACATTGAGGCTTGGTTTTTATATTGCTCTTTTCAGGATTCTACTGGCTCTTCCGGTGGGCGTCCTTGCAGGTATGGGCAGGAAATTCTTCGGGAGAATGATTCTGTTTTTTAACACCTATTTCAGTGCAGTCCCGATTCTTGTCATCAGCTTTCTCATCTTTAGAATGAATTTTTTCAGAACGCTACAGATTGATCGGGCTATCCTTATTTATGCACTGATTCTGGCGGTCCTTGGCTGGTCAAAGGTGGCGGGCATCATTGAAGATGCGGTTAAACTCATCATGGAAGAAGATTTCATCGAAGGACAGATTGCCATCGGTAAAAGCTGGTTCCAGATTATGCGTCAGAATATCATACCTCATGTGGTACCTACAGCCTTGGCAAACTTTTTCAAAGAAGCCGGACAGGGGATTTTTATTGTCGCCCAGCTGGCGGTGCTTGGCATATTTGTGGGCACCATAAGAGAAGTCAAAACTCTGGCTTTCAGGGCGAGCTATGAAATGAGTATTGAACCTGAATGGGGATCCATGCTTATGAAGCTGACATCAAATATGGAGCGACTGGAGGCCAACTGGTGGCTTGTGGTCTTTCCGGTTCTTACGTTTACTTTAGCTGTTCTAGGGCTGAATCTGCTTGGTGAGGGTCTTCGAATTGAGTTTAACAAGAGAAATTCGAGGTTTGTCAGCAATGTGAGAAAAGCCTATTTTATTCTTTCTCCAAGAGTCTTTTTCATGGAGCTTAAACATTTCAAAAAACACTGGAAGAATATTTTGCTTAAAACAGCTGCTGTGACAGTAGTACTTCTACTTTTTCTTGTTCCGAGCTACAGTCCTCTTGGGGATTTCAGGGTTGAAAATGCCAGAGCGCATCTGGTGGAGCTGATTGATGAGAAATATGAGGGAAGAGTGTCCGGTTCAGGAGGCGGCTATGAAGCGGGCGAATATATCATCAACACCATGGAAAGCTACGGATTCCAGACCAATGAGTTTCCGATTCAGTATACCTACAAGAACGAGAATCCCGAACGGGATGTGGATTTTGCACTAGCCTTCCATACTCCACTGATCATGAAAGAAGCAAAGATAACGGTGATGGGTTCTGATGGAATAGAAAAGATCTATCATCTTCATGAAGATTTCTCAATACTGGACGTACCCATGGAATATGACAGACCAGGAAAGAAAATCGTCAAAAAAGGAAGAGTAGTGGACCTGGAAAGTGAAGAATATAGAAATGATGATAGGAGTCTTATCCCTGTGATCTATCAGGGAATCAATGATGTGGTCTTAGGAAGAACTGATTATGCTGGAGTTATAGAAAATACTGAAATTGCAGAATTTCTTGTGGTGGAAGGATATGAATCGAGAAGTAATGCCTATTCTTCCTATAGATTGACCATTGTACCCTTCGGTGAACTCAAGGAGAGGCTACAGGAAGAATCTGTTGAAGTGATTATAGAATATACCATTCCGGAGATTCCGAGCAGAGATGGAAGGATCATCGAATCCTGGCTCCTGCCGGAAGGAAAGACACTGGATGATCATGGACAGACGCTGATTATAAGTGTCCCTTATGACGGTCTCTGGCTCTCTGATGGAAGTTCTTCCGTGGAAGGAACCACAGCAGTGGCTACTGCACTTGAAATAGCAAGAGCTATAACAGAAGACGAGAGCGTTTATGATAAATCAATCCTATTTCTCTTCTTTGACCGGGAATCGGATCTACTTGGCGGAAATTTCAACGACTATTATCTGAGGCACGCTGAAGTCTCCTCTGGTGGTGGATATATGTATCTTGAACTCATGGGGTCAGGTCTTA
>CAZXUT010000118.1:0-4627 GCA_964643785.1 uncultured Proteiniclasticum sp. | reverse complement strand
GAGGAAACAGCCATACATGGTAGTTCTCCTTTTTCAGCGGAAGGCTTTGGATTCACTCCTTCTGATTCTTTTGACATGAACTTTTGTTTTACTACAGGAGAAGAAACTAGGAGTCTTTTAAAGTGGTTTGATTCAATTTGGAACAATCAACAGAATACTAATGACATAAAGAGTATTCTTATTTCACAACTTGAAAAAATATATTCTGAAAAATCACCATCATTCATTTATTTTATTGTTCTTTTCAATGTGTTCAAAGAATATATTGGAGAAATAGAGGAAGAAAATATCATAAAAACGAAAACCGGAATAAAGGATACACTGGTATGGAACAAACTTTATAGATTTCAGCGTGATGGTGTTCTTGGAGCAATCGATAAAATTGAAAGATATAATGGTTGTATAATTGCAGATAGCGTTGGACTTGGGAAAACATTTGAAGCTCTCGCTATCATAAAATATTATGAATTGAGAAACGATCGAGTTCTTGTACTTTGCCCAAAGAAGTTACGTGAAAATTGGACCCTTTATACTGTCAATGACAAGCGTAATATTCTGGCAGCAGATCGTTTTAATTATGATGTATTGAACCATACCGATCTTACTCGCTCTAAAGGTTATTCTGGAGAAATAAACCTCGAAACAATCAATTGGGGTAATTATGATCTAGTTGTGATCGATGAATCACATAATTTTAGGAATAATCCACCACGTAAGGATGGACTTACCCGTTATTCAAGATTGATGTCCGAAATAATAAAAGCAGGAGTAAGAACAAAAATTCTAATGCTTTCTGCAACACCAGTAAACAACCGCATGAACGACCTAAAGAACCAGGTTCTTTTTATAACAGAAGGAGTAGATCACGCTCTTGAGCCTCAGGGTATTCTAAGTATAGAACAAACTCTTAAAATGGCACAGGCACGTTTTAATCAGTGGTTGAAACTTAAAGAAGCAGACCGCACTACTGAATCATTGCTTGATACTCTGAATTTCGATTACTTCAAGCTTCTAGATCTGCTCACTATTGCACGCTCCAGAAAGCACATTGAAAAATACTATGATGTTAGTGAGATTGGTAGGTTCCCTACACGTGCAAAACCCATCAATATCAAAGCTCATATTGACACAGACAAGAGGTTTCCCGCCCTCGGGGAAATAAACCGTGATATTCGTAGGCTGAATCTGAGTGCATATGCGCCTTTAAAATATGTTCTTCCTCAGTATATGGATAAATACAGCCGCAAATATGATATGAAACTTGCAGGTGGATCTGTTTTTAAGCAAATAGATCGTGAGGAAAGCCTTATACATCTCATGCGTGTCAATCTTTTGAAACGTATGGAAAGTTCAATCAATTCTTTTTCACTTACCGTGGAAAAACTGCTATCTGAAGTTCGTCGTATAATAGAACTTCTTGATTCTCATGATGATTTAGAATTCAAAGAGTTGGATATTGAAGAGATCGAGATAGAAAATGAAGAGTTCTCACTTTATGCTGTCGGGAATAAGGTAAAGGTTCTCATACAAGATGTAGACCGGATACGCTGGAAACAGGAGCTTCAGGAAGATAAAGAACTACTGCAAAAGATACTGTTTGCGGCTAAGCAGATAGACCCTAATAGGGATGCTAAACTCTTGCAGTTAAAAGATCTGATAAATAAAAAAGTATCTGACCCTATAAACGAGAATAACCATAAGATTATTATATTTACGGCTTTTGCTGACACTGCAAGGTATCTCTACAACAATATTGCCAATTGGTCAAAGAACTCATTAGGTCTTCATTGTGCAATTGTAACGGGAACTGGTGACAATAAAACGACAATGCCAGGGATACGCAAGGATATGGCATCTATTATTACTTCTTTTTCACCTATTTCGAAAGAGAGAAGTCTAATTAGCCCTGAACTTTCAGATGAGATTGACATTCTAATTGCTACAGATTGTATCTCCGAGGGTCAGAACCTGCAGGATTGTGATTTCTTAGTTAATTATGACATCCATTGGAATCCAGTACGTATAATACAGAGATTTGGGCGTATCGACCGTCTTGGCTCAAAGAACGAAGTGATACAACTTGTCAACTTCTGGCCGAATATGGAGCTTGACGAATATATCAATCTGGAAGCAAGGGTTTCAGGAAGGATGGTACTTCTTGATATCTCTGCAACCGGTGAAGAGAACGTTATCGAGTATTCAGATGCTGGTAAAATGAACGATCTTGAATACCGGCGTAAACAGCTTGAAAGGCTCCAGGAAGAGGTTGTTGATATTGAGGACCTGGGCGGGGGTATCTCTATCACTGATCTCACGTTCAATGATTTTAGAATGGACCTTGCTGAATATATGAAGATTAATTCGGGTGTCCTTGAGCGTATGTATCCTGGAATGTTCTCTGTGGTCAGCTTGGATGATATAGGTGAGGAAGGGCTGAAGCCTGGTGTGATATTTTGTATGCGTAATGAGAACAATACAATTAAAACTGACAGTGCTTATGCGTTATCACCTATTTACCTCGTATATGTTTCTGATAATGGTGAAGTGTTATTGAACTTCACACATGCAAAAAGGATACTGGATCTTTTCAAGAAGATCGCTATTAACAGATCGATACCAGATAGAACTGCTGTTTCATTGTTCAATGGCTATACACACAATGGAACCAATATGAGCCATTATAGAAATTTATTGGGGAAGGCTGTTGCAGCGATCACTGGCAAAGCAGAGGAGTATGGTGTTGAAAGTCTCTTCCACAGGGGAGGGACCGTGATCAACAAGGATTCTTTCAAGGGTATTGATGATTTTGAGGTAATTGCTTATTTGATAATACTTGATAAGGAGGTTTTAAAATGAATGATCTACTGGTTAGCATGATTGGTCTTCCTGAATCTGCTTATCTGGGTAAGCGGGTATCAAAGAAACTTTTTTTTGATAATGGTGCACTTACAACAGCTGATAAAAAGCTCTTTCAGGATGATGTAGAATCAGTTGTGTGGCAATATGGTCTTAAACCTAATAACATTCAAGTAAAACCATATACTGATGAACAAAGAGAATACCTTGAAGTGGCTATACTGGATATAGTGTTACGTTCACCGAAAAGCTATAAAAGATTGGCTGAGGTGATCCACCGAACAATACCCTATCCTTTATTATTGGTATTTTCTCTAAATCAGGTTGCATCTACACAAGATTTGCAGGTGGAAGATGATCTGGATTCACGTTTTATAAGCAATGGATCAAAAATATCCTTAAGTGTAGCTCCTAAAAGATTCAGTTTGGCAGAAAAAGGAGCAATAGTGGCTGAAGAGTTCTTCACAACTGAATGGATGGACATGGAATCACTAACTGACATCGAACGTTTGTTCCTTAAGAATCTGAACATCAAAGATCTTCCACATACTGATTTCTTTTACTTGTATGCTGCACTTATCGACCGTTTCATTGCATTTGATTGTGCTTCATTCAGCGGTAAATTCCGGCTTAATGGTAAACATGAACCTGAAATGCTACGAGAGCAACTTGCTATTTGTCACGAACTCAAAGGAAAGATATCTGACATGCGTAAAAAGTTAGGCTCTGAAACGCAATTCAACAACAAACTTGAACTTAACATGAGAATAAAACAAATGGAAATGCAATTAAAGGATATATCAACAGGGCTTTGATGGAGGAAATAGAGGATGCAAAAACTTGAAGCAAAAACAGATGGTAAAAGCATGGATGTTGTTTCTGACAATATAATGCAATTGAATAACTTATTTCCAGAAGTTTTCACCGAAGGAAAAATCAACTTTGAAATCCTGAAGCAACTTCTTGGCGAGTATACTGATGACCGTGAGGAACGTTACAGCTTCAACTGGAACGGGAAAAGTCAGGCCCGCATGATTGCACAAACCCCAAGTACAGGCACTTTGCGTCCCTGTCTGGCTGACTCCGTTGATTGGGATAGTACTCAGAATCTTTTCATTGAAGGAGATAACCTTGAGGTTCTCAAACTTCTTCAGAAGTCCTACTACAAAAAGGTAAAGATGATTTATCTTGATCCTCCATACAACACTGGCAATGAATTCATTTACCCAGATAAGTATCAAGACAATCTCTCCACTTACTTACGTTACACTGGTCAAGTAGATGATGAAGGATTCAAACTCTCCACAAATTCAGAGACGTCGGGGCGCTATCATACCAATTGGCTCAATATGATGTATCCAAGGTTGAAACTTGCCAGAAATTTGTTGAGGGAAGATGGTGTTATATTCATTTCTATTGATGACAACGAAGTTGTAAATTTAAGAAAGATTTGCGATGAAATTTTTGGAGAGGAGAATTTTGTAGAAAGTCTTGTATGGAAAAGACGTGCCACTGCTCCAAATGATAGAGTAATCGGAAAGAATCACGAAAATATAGTTGTTTACGCCAAAGATATTGTATCTTCAATGTTATATTTACAGCCACGGAGTGATGAACTTAATGCACGATATGCTAACCCTGATGACGATCCTTTAGGACCATGGGTTGCCTCGGATTTGAGTGCAAATGGAAAAGGAGGTAGACTCACAAGTTCATGTATTTTCCCTATTTTAAATCCGTTGACAGGAATGAGTTTTCTTCCACCAGAAAA
>CAZXUT010000117.1:0-4738 GCA_964643785.1 uncultured Proteiniclasticum sp. | reverse complement strand
TTTAATAACATTTTGCATCAAAGCAAACATTCCCCTACAACTATCTCTTGTTGTCTTGATTATATCGTTAAATCTGTGTTCTAACCATCATGGATAAACACAAACTCATCGATACTGAGTATGGCTAGCTCTTTTTCTGGATATAATTTTTCAACCCATTATTTTATTACGCTAAGCGAAATCCCCCTGAGGCAACAGATTACTCTGCCGCATCAGGGGGATTATAATGAATAGTTCAAATTATAGAGATTCTAGGATTACTTTGCTCTCTTTAGCAGTTCACAGAGAAATTCATACAGCCTCCTGGATGAGGATATGCTGAGCTTTTCGCTCGGTGTATGGACATCATGCATTTCAGGTCCCATTGAAATCATGTCGATATCCCCTGTCTTCTCCTTGAGGAATCCACATTCAAGACCAGCATGTATAGCTGATACCTTGGCATCTGTTTTGAACATTTCCTTGTAGGTCTTGACCATGAGGTCCCTGATTGGTGATTCGACTTTGAATTCCCATTCAGGATAGTCCGATACCAGTTCCATAGTCGCTCCAGTAAGCTTACAGATCTCTTCGATCCGTGCATTGAGCTCTTCTTTCAAGCTTCTGATTGAACTTCTCACAGCATTGCTGAACACTAGCGTATCATTATCCATGCTGAGAACACCGATATTATTCGAGCTGACCACAAGGCCTTCGACATCAGCGCTCATGGACTGCACACTGAAAGGAGTCAACAAAAGAATAGCGATAAGGCTTGATTTGGTTTTGCCCGCAAATACCTTGTCCTCTTCCTTGGTTTCCGCCAATGATACCTTGATTCCCGGATCAGATGTCTTAAATTCATTCTGGAAGTACTCCTCATATTTCTTGATAATAGACTGCACTTTTTCTGCTTTCCCGCTGTCAAAAGAGATGACAGCTTTGGCAGTCTTTGGAATTGCATTCATCTTCTCACCACCAGAGATAGAAGCGATATCAATACCAACCTTATCTTCCAGTTCTTTTAGAAGCCTTCCCATGAGTTTCAGAGAGCTTGCTCTCTTCTTGTCGATTTCAGCACCGGAATGTCCTCCCAGAAGCCCCTTTATAGAGATTTCGTGGAAGCCGTATTCTTTATTTGCACTTTCCCACTGAATCGGCAGCTTGACGATGTTGTTCACACCACCAGCACAGGAAGCCAAAAAGATTCCTTCCTCTTCCGAGTCCAGATTGATGAGTATGTCTCCGGAAAGGTCCTTCGGATCAAGTGCAAGCACTCCATCCATTCCCGTCTCCTCTTCAACTGTGATGAGCCCTGTAAGGGCAGGATGTAGAAGGTCCTTGGATTCCATGATAGCCATGATCATCGCTACAGCAATTCCATTGTCCGCACCTAAGGTCGTCCCTTCTGTACGGATATAGTCTCCGTCAACCACAAGTGGAATCGGGTCTTTCTTGAAGTCAATCTCGTAGCCTTCTTCTGCGATACACACCATATCCATATGACCTTGCAGAATAATACTCTTGCTCTTTTCATATCCTTTTGTAGCAGGTTTTTTCATGATGACGTTCATGCTCTTGTCCTGTATGACTTCTAAGCCGTTCTTCTTGGCAAAATCAACAAGAAAATCGCTGACTTCCTTCTCATTTCCAGATTCTCTGGGAATCCTTGCCAATGACTCAAAATTTCTGAACAGGGCCTCTGGCTTTAGTCCTTTTAAAATGTCTTTCATACTATTTTCCTCCTATGCCTAGTGTCATTTAATAGATTTCGTATTTCTTTATTCCTTTAATATTAACTTCCCTGATAATATTGTTGTACACCATATCAGTGATCAGATTCAAGGAAAGAATTTTGGGATCCGTGATTTGAAGCTTTTTTCTCGACCAGAAAACGGATGCCTTAGTGCCAGCGATGATACCCTCGATATCCTTCTTAGATTGAGGTCCCTTCTCCCTGATCTCCTTCATCACCTTTTCCTGAGATTTCTTCATGAGTTCCGCTAAGAGCTCCTGGTTTCGTCTCTGCTGCTTCACATAACCCCATGCCAGCAGAAAAGTGAAGACCACAGCCACTAGTAGAACTGCAATGATTATATCTTTCATCTTACTTCACCTTTTCCAGTGTAATGAATTTATTGTTACGAAGAAGATTAAGGTAAGTACCAAGTCTTTCATAAAGAGGTTCAATGTCATCACCGAATTCTTTCTTCATAAGGTTCCCTATTTCTCCTACGTTCCTATATCCGTCTATGGTTTTCCAGACCTTGCTTCCATAGCTGTCCAGATCAATTTTCATGGTCTTGGGTGTTTTGAAAAAAGCCCTTACAATCTTATCCAGAATCTTATCCCTTGGGATGATGATCCTCACGATACCGTCTTTATTCTCTTCCCACGTATACTTTTCACTTCTTGCCGGAATCAGATCCAGATAGTTATCTGTTTTCTTAATCTTTTTACTCATTTCTACCTCTTCATTCCTAAATATAGCTAAAAGAGGATATCAGATATCCTCTTTTAAGTACTAACTTTTGTTGCAGATTATATGTTATTTATTTGAATTTCTTCATTAGGATTGATTTCTTGATCAGTGTATAGACCAGGAGACCAAACATGACGATTGACCCTATAGGTCCAAAGCTGAATCCGCTGACAATGTTGATATTTGCTACTGCAAGTACTGCCAGCAGAATGCCAAGTAGACCTTCTCCTGCGATAAGTCCTGATGCAAACAGGATACCGGAGTCGATTCTGGATTTGATTGTATGTCTGTCGCCTTCACCCTTTTCAAGCTTCTTGTCAAGGAATCCTCGAACAATTCCGCCGACCATAATAGGTGTGCTCAGATGGATTGGAAGATAAAGTCCGATGGCAACAGGCAATACTGGAAGTCCAAGAAGTTCGATAGCGATACCGATTCCTGCACCAGTAAATACAAGTCCCCATGGAAGATCTCCACCCATAACACCTTGGATAACCAATCTCATTAGTGTTGCCTGAGGTGCAGGAAGTTCCGTTGAACCGAATCCCCATGCTTTATTAAGAAGTAGTAATACTCCACCGATAGCAAATGCTGCTGCAACTGCTCCGATAAGTTCACCATACTGCTGATACTTAGGTGTTGCACCTACCAGATATCCTGTCTTAAGATCCTGAGAAGTATCACCAGCCATAGCAGCGATAATGCAGACAATTGCGCCGACAGTAAGTGTGGCAATCATTCCTGCTTGTCCGTCATTTCCCGATGCCTTGAATACAAAGGCGGTGATGATCATCGTAGCGATGGTCATTCCGGATACAGGATTGGACGAGCTTCCCACGAGTCCTACAATTCTAGCAGAAACTGTCGCAAAGAAGAATCCAAGTACAGCGATGATGATGGCTCCAATGAACCCAACCGGTATGATTGGAAGCATTCCCATTGCAAGAACGACTGTAAGCGATCCGATCAGAACAACCTTCATGGATATATCCTGGTCTGTTCTGATTGATGTAGCTCCTCCAACACCTTTTGACATGTCCTTCATAGAATCTCTAAATGTGGTGAAAATCAATGGAATAGATTTGACCAGGCTGAACACACCTCCGAAAGCAACTGCACCGGCACCGATGTACCGGATATAGTTGTCCCAGATTCCCCAATAGCCAAGTTCAGCTATAGGATCTGTAGCCGGGTACATGATGATGGTTCCCATGCTGCCGATATTTGCAATCAGCGGAATGAGTGCGAACCATCCAAGAAGAGCACCACCAAGCATATAGGCTGAAATCTTGGGTCCGATGATGAAACCTACTCCTAGTAGAGCAGGAAGAACATCCATACCGATTGCAGCTCCATTGACACCTGGGATGGCTGTTTCAATTTCACTTGGAAACAGCTTCAGTCCGTCTGTCAGTAATTTGTAGAAAGCACCTACACCAAGTCCGATGAAAGTGGTCTTTGCTTTCTCTCCGCCTTCTTCTCCAGCCAGTAGAACTTCAGCACAGGCTGTTCCTTCTGGATAAGGCAGGACGCCATGTTCGTTGACGATCAGCGCCTTACGAAGCGGAATCATAAAGAGTGTACCTAGTACACCACCACATAGCGCGATAATGGTTATGGTAATCAGATTAGGTGCTTCTGTGCCCCACTCTGCAGACCAGATAAATAATGCTGGTAAGGTAAAGATTGCACCAGCAGCCAGGGATTCCCCCGCAGAACCGATGGTCTGTACCAAGTTATTCTCAAGAATGGATTCCTTCTTCATGATTCCCCTGATGATACCCATTGAAATAACGGCAGCAGGGATAGATGCGCTGATTGTCATACCTACTTTTAGTCCTAGATATGCGTTGGCAGCACCGAATATGACTGATAAAAGTACACCTAGAATAATTGCAGTGATCGTAAACTCAGGCAGGATTTTATCTGCTGAAATAAACGGCTTGAACTCTTCTTTGATAAGATTTTTGTCTTCCATGTTGACCTCCTATAAATAATTTTTTTTTGGAAAAACGACCATTTTATTGCAACAAGTATAAATGGAACGCTTTACATATTTGTAACAGTCAATATTTTACCACTAATATGTTTGGTCTACAATTGTCATGCTGTGATTTTCATGTTAATAAATTAACAGAATCATCTTTTATCGTTTTATGGTGTGATGACTTGAAAACTAATCTTCAGTGAAGTTTTTTTCTTATTTACTTTAAATAAGTTCTAATTGTCTTTAATCACCTCATATCAGATAATTTGGTGCTTTATCATCCTTTCTTC
>CAZXUT010000116.1:0-4762 GCA_964643785.1 uncultured Proteiniclasticum sp. | reverse complement strand
AAACGCTTCAAATGCACTAGTATCAAGGGTTACAATATTATTCAGTAGCCATTAAATAGAAATGAGGTCATTGAAGCATGAAGAAAGAAGATTACATTGTAGTAACCGATACCCACACCAATACAGATCCAACACCTTCCCTACATGCCTTGGAGATTTACACGTCTCCTCGGCTCATGGAAGACTCCTCAGTCTCCTACTTGAGAGAATCCCCTCCATCAGAGGAAGCCTATGTCATGCTTCCTGGAGAGGTGATTCCTTTTGAGAACTATATTGATATCCAGGCTGACTTACTATACTTGGCCTTCTTTGATGTCAGGGATAAGCTACGGGAATTATCTGTAAGAAGTGACTTCATCAACTATGTCATTGATGTCTCAGGACCCTCTAAGGCATCAAAAGAGAGGCTCTTCTATTCCACTAAAACACCAGAGGACATCAGAGCTACCACCTATGGCTTTATCTCCCTGAATGACTTCCTGAGCCTCTACACGAAAAAAGACTTCAGCTATGGTCTCCAAGTGGAGATTGATGACTATGAAACAGCCAAGATGAAGGACAACCCTTTCTTCTTTCGGCATCTACCTTGGCCAATCCTGAAGGTATCTGCGGATGATGAGAAGGTTACCTTGCTCATGAAGCTTCCGGACTTGGAGTTTAGTCCAAAACCTACAAAAATTCTGGAGCTTATCACCTACTATCACAAGAGAGTCTCTCTAGTGCTTGGGATGTTCAACATAGAGTTCTTTAGCCTAGTCCTACTTGATCTAAACGAAGAAGACAAGAACCATGAACTTATTGGGGCATAGAAATACCTATGCCCTTCCCATTAAAGAAAAAAGGAGGTTCGCTATGACAGAACCTATGAAAATACCCACAATAAAAGTAGCCCTGTACACAAGAGTATCCACCACTGAGCAGGCAGAAGAAGGCTACTCCATTGATGAACAGGAAAATCTTCTCAATGAATACTGTGCAAAATACAATATGCAGGTTGTAAAATGCTACTCAGACAGAGGAATCAGTGGTAAGGACATTAAGCACAGACCTGCGCTCATGGAACTGCTAAATGATGCCAGCAACAAGAAATTTGATATGGTCCTATCCTGGAAGATCAACAGAATCAGCAGAAAGCTCAGTGACGTTTTAAAGATTGTTGACCTTCTGGAGAAGAACAACATCACCTTCAAGTCTTATTCTGAACCCTTTGAGACCAGTACCCCTTCCGGGAAAATGCAGTTCCAGATGTTAGCACTCATTGGCGAATTTGAACGTGGAACCATAGCCCAAAACGTAAAGATGGGTATGAATGCAAAAGCAAAATCAGGAGAATGGTGCGGAGGAATTGTATTAGGATACGATCTTGTCACCATTCCTGAAGAAGGCAGCAAGAGAAAGCACACCGAACTCATCATCAATGAAAAAGAAGCCCATATTGTCAGAAGAATTTTTAAAAGTTTCACCCAAGGAAATGGCTATAAGTCTGTTACAAACCAGCTCAACAAGGAAGGATACAGAACCAAAAAGGGTAATTCTTTCTCTGTATCAGGAGTACGGGATATTCTCTTAAACCCTCTGTATATAGGTAAAATCCGGTACAACGTTCGGCAAAACTGGTCCGAAAAGAGAAGAAAGAATCTAAATCCAAATCCTATCCTCGTTGATGGAATTCATGAACCCATCCTTGATGAAACAACATGGAGTCAAGCGCAAGCAATCTTTGATTCATCAGCAGGTAAGCCAGCAAGAATCTATGATGGACAGTATCCCCTCACTGGAATCCTTAAGTGCCCTGAATGTGGTGCTGGCATGGTCATCTCAAGAACAGTGAATACCCTGAAAGACGGTACCAAACGAAGATTGGTCTACTATGCCTGTGGAAACTGGAAGAACAAGGGAACCAGTGTCTGCCATAGCAACACCATTAGAGTAGATAAAGCCAATGCGTATGTATTTTCCAGAATCACTGAACTCATTTCCTCAGGCAAAATGGTCGAGAATATCGTAGCCAAGATCAATGCAGACAGAAATGACAAGATTAATCCAGCCAAAAAGACCTTAGATCAGATACCTAAAGATCTTCAGCAGTTGGAAAGAAGAAAATCAAAACTTTTTGAAGCTTTTGAAGATGACATCATCACCCAGGATGACTTTAGGAAAAGAAATGATGAGCTCAATGAGAAGATCTCCGCTCTCCATTCTATGAGGAATGAACAAGAGATCATCCTTAACCAAGAGAAGATTAGTGAAGTATCCTTTGAACTGGTGAAAAGCACCCTTAAGAAGTTCAGTTCGATAATGACCACGGATATGACCAGACAAAAGCAGAAGAAGCTCTTACATATGATTATTTCAGAAATCACCATCAATGAAAAAAGAGAGGTGGACAGCATAAACATCAAGCTGACAGATCATCTCATCAATTACTTAAGATCAGAAAGAGGAGTATCCGCAAGTGATGCTCCTCTTTCTCATTCCCGTGCTTTACTAAGTCATCCACGGGAGGATATTAGGTTTTCAATATAACGCTAGCAAGAGAAGGTTCAAGATCCTTCTCTTTTTTTGAATATCCATAATAGAAAATGATTAAGCATTTACTTCACCTACATTTTATTAGATATGTTTCTATTGATCGAATGTTTGGAGATGAGGGTATAGCTGTCAATATCATTCTTTCTATGGTAATTATAATCAATACTCGTACTCGGGAACATATCCAGGAATAAGAGTCGTATGTGGCAACATGTCAATCCTCTCATATGGATTCTTACTAAGTATAAGGCTTGCGAATCCAGAAATTTCAACTGGAAATGTAAGCCATTTTTATAATATATTCCTATTTAGATCTATCACCGACAGATCAAAATATATCGCTTGAAATACGTATCACTTTCTTCCAAGATTATCAAAAGGTTAGGTCTGTCATTGTGTAATTGTCAGAAAAATATCCTTATCGTGGAGTACATGAAAAATTCCGATGTTGAGTATTGATCATGACATTACGCAACAATTACTTGCGAATTTCAACCAATTTCTTGGCGTAAAATATTGACAACGTGATAATTTATAGTTAGAATGTGAATAGAATTATATTTTATTTTTTGTATATGGAGGTGAGTGGTGTGAAAATTAGTTATAAGAAATTATGGATAATGCTTGTTGAAAAAGATATAGCTGTCGCCACACTCAGGAAAGATTTAATGATTGCTCCAGGCACCATGACAAAGCTACGTCGAAACGAAGAAGTGGCTCTCTCTATCCTTTTACGCATATGTGGATATCTGAACTGCAATATTGGCGATATTTGTGATGTTGTACGAACCACCGATGACTAATCAATTGTTTATGTATGGTATTTTACATAGAATATTGGATTATGAACTTCTAGATATAGTATCCTTAGCAAGATAGTAACATCGTTCTGTTGACTAGGTATTTGGGTATGTTACCTACAGAACGAGCATCCATTTATTCTGAAATACAATGTTCATTGAAATCGGAGTAAAGCTAATCAGTTTCGTTAAATATTTTTTACCGACGAACTTCTGCATTGTGCGTTCTATGAGATATGGACTCATTCTGATGAATTGTAAAGCAGATATTGTAATTATATGATTTTAGTTACTTTTATGAAGATACAAAGGGGTGAAGTATGTCATTTTGTTCAAATTGTGGAGAACAAATTTCCGATAGTGTTAAATTTTGCTCTGAATGCGGCTCGAAAAATATCGGAGCATCAAATCCTGAAAATCGACAACAGGAATATGCAGGCAAAAGTTATAAATGCCCATCTTGTGGTGAGAATTTAAAGTCTTTTATCATGGTTTGTCCGTCTTGCGGATATGAATTACGTGGTTCAAAAGCAACAGAGACACTAAAAATGTTTGAAGTCCGGTATAGCCAGTTAAGAAAACCTCAAGAAAAAATCGATTATATTAAAACATTTACAATACCAAATACCAAAGAAGATGTATTGGAATTTATGATCCTTGCTTCAGCAAATATTGATCCAGATGCCTTTGAAGTTGATAAAAACAATAATATTGATGCACGTGTTTCCAATGCATGGATTGCTAAAATGGAACAAGCATTTCAGAAGGCGCAGCTACTATTTGAAGAAACATCGGAATTCATGAAAATTCAAAATCTATACTTAAAACAGCAAAAAGCTATTTTGGCTGCAAAAGAATCAGGTAAAAAAACAAGGAAGACCGAGAAAAGAAATGCCCGATTCGAAAAAAATAAGTCTTGGATTGGAATTGCAGCTATACTAATTATTACTCCTCTTTTGATGATTGGCGCTCCGCAACTTTTATTTTTGTCTGAAGAGAATGAATACAAACAAGTTCAGAATGAATTGAATATGCTCGTAGTGCAAGTCGAGCAAAATATCGCTAGTAAAGACTTTGTAATAGCACGCATTAAGGCTAATCAGATCATTGATGATAGTGGCTGGTCATCTGAAAGTGCAGAAAAATGGGATGCAATCCGAATTTCTCTTATCGAAGAAATTGAAGAGGCACAAGACAAAGCAGAAGGAAATATAAAAGTTGGATACAAGCCCGAAGATTTGATTGGCCAGAATTTTGAAGAAGTTGTAACAAAACTGGAAGCTAAAGGTTTCACGAATATTCAAACTTTACGTCTTGATGATCTGATAACCGGTTGGATAAAGAAAGATGGCGAAGTTTCAAAAATCAGCATCAGCAGTGATACCGACTTTAATGAAAATTCAAAATATGTATCGAATACAGAAATTATT
>CAZXUT010000115.1:0-4834 GCA_964643785.1 uncultured Proteiniclasticum sp. | reverse complement strand
ATCAGCACTTCATTGGCGTTCAGTCTGGTGATTTTGCTGTGAAGCTTGTCTTTCTTCAAAGTCTTCATGGTTTCGATGATCACTGGAGAAAGAAGATAAATCTCATCTCCGATATTGGCTAAATATTTGATTGCATTAAGGATTGCTGCCGAGCAGGAATCCATCAGATTAGAACTTTTTCCTGTGATGACTTTCCCGTCGTTCAGTTCGAAGGCTATAATCGCAGGAACTTCTTTGTTCTTATATTTTTCTTTCAGCTTTTCTGCGTATTCCCGTGCTGGTATCACGGGAATACGGTCCTCTTTCTTCAGCTCCAGCTCTTCCATGATGAGTTTCATCCTATTCAGGATTTCTTCATCTATAAGGCCTTTCTTGTAGTCACACTCAGTCGTGAAGTTTCTTCGGATGATTTCCTGCCTGGAGGCTTCCTTAATCACTTCATCATCTGTAATACCAAAACCTACTCTATTGACACCCATATCAGTGGGAGACTGGTACATCGATTCTTTCCCTGTAATTTTTTCTATGCTTCTTTTGACAACCGGAAACATTTCCAGATCTCGATTGTAATTCACAGCCACTTTATTGTATTTTTCAAAATGGAAATAATCCATCATATTCACATCTTTAAGATCCACTGTGGCAGCTTCATAAGCCACATTAACAGGATGCTTCAGTGGCATATTCCAGACCGGAAAGGTCTCAAACTTAGAATATCCTGCATGATTCCCTAGTTTATATTCATGATATAACTGGTTCAGACAGGTCGCCAGCTTTCCGCTGTTTGGTCCCGGTGCTGTCACCACAACAATGGATTTCGTTGTTTTTATATAAGGGTTTAAGCCATATCCTTCTTCACTTACTATTGTCTCCACATCGGAGGGATATCCAGGGATTGCCACGTGCGTATAGACTTTTATATTTCTTCTTTCGAGCTTTGCGATGAATACTTTTGTGGAGGGCTGACCATTATATCTTGTGATCACAACACTATTGACTTCCAGTCCATAGCCTCGCAGTTCATCAATCTGTCTGAAAACATCCATATCGTATGTGATGCCATAATCACCGCGGATTTTATTACGCTCGATGTCTCCAGCATAGACGACGATAATGATTTCAGCCTTGTCTTTCAGTTTCTGCAGCAGCTTAATTTTTGCATCTTCGTCAAATCCGGGAAGCACTCTCTTTGCATGCTTGTCACCAATAAGTTTGCCTCCAAACTCAAGATAGAGCTTATCATAGTCGTTCACGCGCTCTAGTATGAATTTTGATTGCTCTTCAATGTATTTTTGTGGATCAAATCCTACTTTTTTCATGTTCTGCCCCCTGGTTTTCTATCAGTTCATCATGATGATCAGCTTTATAAAGCTGATCCATTCTTTCGTTACTATATTTACTTCAAGTCAAGATCAACTTGACTTGAAAGAGAAATTCTCCACTAGTTACTATACCATGACAGAGAAAAATTGTTAAGGTCAAAGCAGACAAATTCATCAAAAATACATGCCATCATTAAGGATTATCTCATTCATTTCATGATATTTCATCACAAGCGTTTCACCATGAACCTTCTACCTTTCGCATGCTTATATTGACACATTATCATCAAAATAGTACTATAATATCAATATATCTAGTGAGGTGCAGTGATGATTATATAATCTGAGATAACAGATAATGAATTCATATGGAGGTATAAAATGAAGATTTATAAAATCGCCGAATTATTTATCGAAAAAGTCAGACGCGACTACCCCGATGACATCGCTCTGGTTGTGGTGATGGGATCCTATGTCTATAACGACACCCATGAAAAATCCGATCTGGATTTATATTTCGTCCCAAAAACCAAGCGCGGTTATAATCTGGGATTCACATTTATTCTGAACGACATCGGATTTGATCTGTGGCCGATTTCCTGGGAAAGGTTGGAAACAATCGCCTCCCATGATGAAAGAATTACATCCATCATAACAGAAGGAAAAGTGCTCTATTATTCTTCCGCAGAAGACCTGAAGCGCTTTGGTGAATTGAAGGCAAAAGCTCTTGACACCACTGATAAGTCTGTCTTTTCAAAGAAATCAAAAGAAGTTTTCACTAAAAGCTATGAGCTGATTTATCGTATTCAGGAAGCGAAAAACCTTGGTCAGTTAAGAAGATATGGCATAGAGTTCATAAACAACATAGGATATGCATTGGCACTACTTAACGGTAAAGCCATAAAAAGAGGTCGCGGTAAACTGAAAAAGGAACTTCTATCGAATCAGCTGGTGCCAAAGAACTTCTCATCATTATATGATACTGTTTTTCTATCCACTGATGTGGAAAGCATCAAACACGATCTCAGAGAACTTATGAAAAACACAGAAGAACTCATCGATATAGAGCTTGCCAGATATCGGAATAGAGGCTCTGCAAGTGATGTCTTATCCGGTTTTTTCGAAGAGCTCATCAGCAGTTACAATAAAATTGAACATGCATATGAGATAGATGATCCCGTCACCTGTTTATTTGCAGGATGTGAGATTCAGAACGAAATTGATGATATCCTTCAATATGCTGATCTGGAAAACCCTGATTTTCCAGATATCGCCATGAGCTTCGACCCGGAAAACTTACAGCAGATTGTTACTGTATCACAGGCACATAAAAATCAATTTACAGATTTTCTGAAAGAAAACAATGTCTCAATCCGCAGATTTGATAATCTTCATGAGTATGAAAGATACCTCACTGCTTTGTAGTTCAGCCCTAATTCACCAATTGATGTTAGAATAAGTTTAGATACACTAATACACTATTATTATTCTAATGAAGAGGTTAGTGAAAAACATGCGAAAAAGAAGATGGGCCTTCTGGCTACTACTTCTCTTATTCCTTGGTGCTCTGATTTTCTCCTTTGCGCCTTACTTTGCAAAAGATAGAGCGCTCCTTTTAATTCGTATTTACGATCGGTATCAGGAGAGGTACAGTATCCAGGAAGATCTTGGTCTGGAACTTGATTTTCCGCTTGATAAGATGGATCTTTTCCCAGTGCTTGTCACCTATAACGATAAAGGCCTTGCCAAACATTTAGGGAAGCCCATCAAGTTTACAGTGGAGTACACTTTTGCGGATTTTAAGCACGGAAAGAGTTTCAATCAGATTTATGATCAGGAGCACCCACTCTATAATGCCTATATAGGCTCCTATAGTCTGGTGGGATTTGGAGAGAGTCTATCTGAAAAAGATCTGATGCTCATTTCACAGTATGATATGCTGCATCTTGCTCTTCCAGCTGTTGGTTTACCTTCAGATGAAGGAACCTTTGAGATCCTGGATCACGAAAAAAAAGCACAGGATATAGTTATATCCTCATATCCTTTTACGACCTATGAGAGCACGGTTCTCACCAATGGACCAGAACACCATGATGGAGCTTTTGTTCCTGGCGACCTTCTCTTTGGCTCTTCTCCCGAAACTAGTGTGGATTATCCTCTGATTGAGATGAAAGGAAAAATATATCATTATTATTTTGATGAATCAGACCTGAATCTGATCTTTTATACTTTCGGAAAAACAGATGATGTTACAAGAGAGTTCGAAGAAAAAATAATCAGAAACATCCTGATCACATTCAATAGAAATCCGGTGAAGTACATCATTATACTTCACCGGATTTTTTCCTTCTTACTCTTTTATTTTCAGCACTTCATCCAATACGGTGAACAGGTCTTTTGTTGCATCAGGTTTTGCATAGTTCATCTGAAGGTCTCTCATGTGCTTCAAACGCACCTCGTCTTGAAGAAGATCTTCAATGAGGATATGAAGCTCATCCTCCTGATCAAGCCTGACTCCAATGCCATGATTAAGGAGATAAGTCGCATTTTCCTCTTCCTGTCCAGGAATCGGTTTTGTAATCACGAGAGGTATATTTTTGATAAGAGCTTCTGTCACTGTTAGTCCACCTGGTTTAGTGACCAGAATGTCTGCAGCATCCATATATAATGATATATTTTCCGTGTACCCTAAAATGATCAGATCTTTATCCACATCTTCCTTGAGTTTATCCAGCTCTTTCTTCACTTTCTTATTGCTTCCGCTGATCACAATGACCTGCAGATCCAGATTTGACTTCATCATAGAATTGACAAGCTTTATGAGATTACCAGCACCAAAACTTCCACCCATAATCAGAACTGTCTTCTTATCCTTGATATCCAGCATGTATCTGGCTTTATACTTGTCATTTTTCACTTGAAGTGCATGATCTGTAGGGATACCGCTATCTCTGATCCTATCTAAAGGGATATTGTCTTCTATGAGCTTCAGCTTCATGAAATTACTGGAAACTATGAACATATCCACATCTTTATGAATCCAGCTTGCATGATAATCATAATCTGTTACAACAACAAACACTTTAAATGTAAATCCATATTTTTCACGTACTCGGATGATGCTGGTAACTGAAACCGGATGTACACAGATAATCACATCAGGTTCGTACTCGTTGATCAGTTCCTTCAGTTTCGAATGGAAAGGCAGAATATTTTTTGAAATTTTTCCATCCATCGAATTATTGAGGTCATACTGCCACCCATAGAATTCGGGAAAATTTTTCACATTGATCTCATAAGTCATTTCAGCAAATTTTGATAGAATCGGCCTGATATAGTCAAGAACATCAATAACAGTAACCTTATATTCTTCCTGGAACTCTTCCGCGTATGTCTTTATTGCATTGGAAGTGGCTTTGTGTCCACCTCCTATGGAAGCGCTGAGTATTACAATATGTTTCATAAGATACTTGGCAGGAAACCACTACCCCTTTAGGGTTGTGGAGGAATGC
>CAZXUT010000114.1:0-5536 GCA_964643785.1 uncultured Proteiniclasticum sp. | reverse complement strand
CAATATCTCCGAGAGAACCTCGGGGTTGTAATTCGACTTTATAGCCTTTTTGAAGCAAAATAGGAGACATATGTTCTATAGCTAATCTTTCAAATTCTCTTGCTTGTTTCATCAAATCGTGTCTTGCTTCCGGTGAATTTCGAGCAAAGGGTTCAACTGTAGAAGTGTAATCCTGATTCAGGTCTGTAAAATAATTAGTTGGTACCTCAAGAGCTTCTGATAAAACTAGTATTTTATCATAGGGTAAGCTCTTAATACCGCCAGTTTCATATCTTTGTAGGGTTGATTTGCTCATGTTTGTTTTATCTGCAAGCTGCTGATAAGTAAGATCTAGAAACAATCTTCTTGCTCTTAATCGACGCCTAAGTTCTTGAAGCTCCTCATTGTTTAATGATTTATCTATCACAATGGCACCTCCTTAACGCTAATGACCAATACAGCGGCATCATCTTTTAGATGGTTTAGAGATTCACTTTGTTCATTAGAAGTCGCAGCCAGTAAATTAATGGGATCAGATCCATACGATATCATGACTAGTATAGCTAGCAATTCAAAGCCCGGAGCAAATGGCGTTACAGCGCTAACTTGTTGAGTATTCCAATTGAAAAGCGCATCCTTTCCGGTAAAATAGAGCAGTCTATCCGAGAATTCAGAGCAGGGTATTCCAAGTAAGAGAGCACCTCCATATAATATATATAAGCATATTAAAAGTGCTAATATTATATTAGGAGGTCGATAGTTATGGTTAATTATCGAGAAATCATCAGATTGAAGAGTCTGGATCACAGCAATGTCAGTGTGTCTAACAGCTGCGGGAGTTCCAGAAACACAGTGGCAGAGGTCTGGAGTCTGGCCCAAGGGAAAGATCTTACCTGGCCTATTCCGGAAACCTTGACCAACAAGGATTTGCAAGAGCTGCTCTATCCTGAACGCAGCACCGGCCTAGGACGAAAGATTCCTGACTACGAGTACATCTATCAGGAACTTGCCAGATCCGGTGTCACACTGTCACTTTTGTGGGCAGAATACTGCGCCCAGTGCGCAGATGAGAAGAGGATCCCTTACCAGCATTCTCAATTCAACGAGAAGTACCACGCCTATGCTGCATCAAAGAAAGCTACGTTGCGCATAAAGCGTAAGCCCGGTGAACTCATGGAAGTCGATTGGGTAGGTGACACACTTACTGTCTATGATGAAACTTCGGGAGAAGCCATCAGAGCTTACGTGTTTGTCGCATGTCTCCCCTGTAGCCTTTACAGTTATGCTGAAGCTTTCCCTGACATGAGATCGAATCACTGGATTCAGGCTCATGTTCATGCATACAACTATTTTGGGGGAGTCACAAGAATTCTTGTACCCGACAACTTGAAAACCGGTGTAATCAAAAACACGAGAACAGAGCTTGTGCTGAATCGATCCTACCATGAGATGGCTGAACACTATGGGACCGCAATCATACCGGCTAGACCGGTTTCTCCACGAGATAAACCTAATGCTGAAGGGACTGTAAAAGTAATTGAAACATGGATAATGGCATCTCTCAGAAATCGCAAATTCTTCTCTTTCGAAGAACTGAATCATGCAATTCTTGAAAAACTGTCTGATTTCAACAGCAAGCCTTTCCAGAAAAAGCAAGGAAGCAGGCTCACTGCATTTCAAGAGGAAGAAAAAGAGTTCCTCATGCAACTACCTGCTTCTGTATATGAGACGGCTATCTGGTCAAAAGCGTCCATACAACCAGATTATCTCATGACTGCCGGCAAATGCAAATACTCGGTCCCATATGAATTTATTGGAAAAGAAGTGGAAATACGGAGTACTGAGAAGAGTGTTGAGGCATACTACCATGGCCACCGTATAGCCTCTCATGTGCGCAAATCTTATTCTCCCGAACCAATCTATCTTCCAGAACATATGCCTGAAAAGCATCGCAAGTACCTTGCCTATAACACCGAAAGTTTTTTGGATTGGGCGGAGAATATAGGTGCATCAACACTGCTTGTAGTAAAGAACTTTCTGTATATGCACAAAGTGGAACAGCAGGGCTACAAGACCTGCGCTTCTCTGATGAAGCTTGCAGACCGTTATTCAACCGAAAGACTGGAAAAAGCCTGTGAAAAATCCCTGACATACACACCAAGTCCAAGTCTTAAGAACATCACTACAATTCTGAGAAATGGTCAGGATAAGAACCCAACAGCGACATCTTCTTCGTTGAACTCTAAGTCCCAAGGAATCACTAGAGGGGCTTCCTACTTCAAGGGAGGTGAGCGCAAATGATTCGTCAATCTACTATAGATAAACTACATGACTTAAGGCTCACCACCATGGCAGATGCGTTTGAAGCCCAATGTAATGATAACTCCTATACATCCTTATCCTTTGAAGACAGACTGGGCATGCTTGTGGACAAGGAGTGGGACAACCGTAAAAGCAATAAGTTACAGAAATTAATCCGGGCAGCTGATTTTCGTTACCCAAACGCCTGCATGGAAGACATTGAATATCATCCAGACAGAAAGCTGGATAAGGGACAGCTAATTGAATTTTCAACCTGCAGATACATTGTAGATAAGCACCATATAATTCTGAAAGGCGCTTCGGGGAATGGAAAAACCTATATAGCTACAGCGCTGGGGATTGCAGCATGCAGAAACTTCATCCGAGTCAGGTATATCCGATTGCCAGATTTATTGAATGAACTGGCTGTAGCACACGGAGAAGGTACTTTCGAAAAAGCAATCCGGGCTTACCAGAAAGTTGATCTGCTGATAATCGATGAGTTTCTGCTATCACCGTTAGCTACAGATCAAGCCAGAGAACTGCTTGAAATAGTTGAAGCCCGTACTATGAATGGATCCACGGTTTTCTGTACTCAGTTTGAACCT
Source organism: uncultured Proteiniclasticum sp. (assembly GCA_964643785.1). Lineage (GTDB taxonomy): Bacteria > Bacillota > Clostridia > Clostridiales > Clostridiaceae > Proteiniclasticum. The sequence continues at coordinate 2,648 of CAZXUT010000114.1, read as the reverse complement.
GGAGACTGGTATGGGCGGATTGGGAATGAGACTGACGCAACCGTATCAGAAGCCATTATCGATCGGATTATCCATAACTCCTATGAGGTCATGATTGATGGCAGAATATCCATGAGAGAGCGTCATGGTTTGAAATCAGCGGCTTTAAAGGGGGATACGAAGAATGTCTGAATATACACCCTTAGAAGTGACCACCTATGACTTTTGTCAGCTGATACACTTTCTGATTCAGGATATCCAACATCTGGAAACCGAGGTCGTCAGAACGAGGTTTCAGCTAAGTCGACATCTTCCAGAATTAGATCGTATTAACCTGCAGGCGGATATCCTCTCTGACCTTGCGTGCAGATATGAGGATCATCCGGCATACCTGCAATACATAGATCTTTATCATAACAATCTTGATCCACTGAGCTCTGATGAGTGGACTAACCACATCATCTCCGTATCCAGTGGCAAGGATTCTACATTGGTTTAATATTCATGATGCACACTGTCCGGAAGCTCTGCTCTACCTGACCGGATAGTGTGCTCTGTTTTACTGGAAAGCATGCATTTTTTGAATGGAATATACACTTGTCTCCAAGGATCACATGGCAGAAGGAAAAATGAAAGTGCAAGAGGTACTTTTCTAGGTGTTAATTTAGGTACGTCTAAAGCTGATATTGCACAAGCAATTTTAGAGGGCATTACTTTTGAAATGAAGGATATTTTGTCCATGAAAGAAGCAATAGCTGGGAATATAAAGAACGTTCGTTTATGTGGGGGTGTAGCTAAGAGTGAAGTTTGGTGTCAAATGTTTGCAGATATATTGCAGAAACCAATCGAACTAACTGAAGTTCCGGAGTTAGGTAGTTTAGGTGCAGCGATGTGTGCAGGAATTGGAGCAGGCTTATTTGATGGTCCACAAGATGCAGTGAATAAATGCGTACACATTGTAAAAACATTTTATCCTAATTCAGACAAGACAGATGCCTATCAAGAATCATTTGAAAGATGGAATAGAGCTTATGATACGCTCATTAACCATTATTAAATCTACTCAATTAAATACAGATATCAGTAATGGAGGTCCTAAATGATAAAAGTTATAACATATGGTTCATTTGATATATTCCACGAGGGACATAAGAGATTGCTTGAGAGAGCAAAAGAATTAGGTGATTATTTAATTGTTGGGGTTACCACTGATAGTTATGATGAAAGTCGTGGAAAATTAAATGTTCGTCAAAGTCTGATGCAGCGAGTTGAAAATGTTAAAGATTGTGGGTTAGCTGACGAAATAATTATCGAAGAGTATGAAGGCCAAAAATTAAATGACATTTTAAAATATAATATCGATATTTTTGCTTTAGGTTCAGATTGGCTTGGTCAGTTCGATTATTTAAAAGAATATTGTGATGTAATATACTTAGAAAGAACTAAGGGGATATCAAGCACACAATTAAGAGCTGAAAATAACGGAGTATTAAAAATTGGTGTCATCGGTTATGGTCGGATTGCAAATAGATTTATATTCGAATCAAAGTTTGTTAGTGGATTAAATGTTGAAGGTGTGTATGGGCCTAATCAAGAATCGCTTAAGAAGTTTGCTGATAAACACGAGCTAGGATTCTATGAAACTGATCAAGACAAGTTTCTGGATAGAGTAGATGCCGTTTACATTGCATCCCCACACTTAACACATTATGAATATATAAAAAACGCATTAAGTAAAGGTAAGCATGTTTTAAGTGAAAAACCAATGGTTTTGTCAGAAATTCAAGCGAGAGAACTTTATGATATTGCTCAAAAAAAGAAACTTGTATTATTAGAAGCAATCAAGACGTCTTACTCCCCTGGATTTATTAGGCTCATAAGTGTAGCTAAAAGTGGTCTAATAGGACAAGTTAAGAGTGTTGAAGCTACATTTACCAAGCTGGTTGAAGGGGATATTCGAGAACTTAAATCAAATACTGCTGGTGGGAGTATGACAGAACTTGCAACATATCCACTTCTTGCTATAACAAAACTTCTTGGAAATAACTTTGAAGAAATAGACTTCATCTCTTATATAGATGAAGAAAAAAATATAGATTTATTCACTAAAATCAATATAAGATATAAGGAAGCTATTGCTTCAGCTAAAGTAGGTTTAGGAGTTAAATCTGAAGGAGATTTAATAATCTCAGGAACAAAAGGTTATGTGTATGTACCTTCTCCGTGGTGGAAAACCGAATATTTTGAAGTCCGTTATGAGGATTTTAGTAGAAACAAAAAGCACTATTATAAATTTGAGGGTGATGGTCTGAGATATGAATTAGCAGAATTCGTATCAATGATTCATAAAGAGTATTATCAAACGTACAAGCTGATGCCGAATGATTCGATAGCTATTAATAGTGTAATTGAAAAATATCTTAATGGGGAAAATATCAAGAAAATCTGAGAATACAATTCAGTTATTGAAAGGTATCCCTACTTCCATAGTGCTGCAATATCCTGAGGGCTAGACGGATAGTTGGGTAATTCCCCAACTCCCCAAGAAACTTTTCATCCACATAAGTAAATTTTGGGAATCTTATATGAGGCGTTAGAAGTAATAAGGGTTACATCCGCTAACTGTCAAGTTAGTTGTCAGTAGTTCTATAAATTCTTAATGCATTATG
>CAZXUT010000113.1:0-5928 GCA_964643785.1 uncultured Proteiniclasticum sp. | reverse complement strand
TGCGTAACGCAGTGATATCAAGGGTTATTGTCTACTAAACTCCTAAAGTCAGGAAGTAGTAAATGAGAAAAAGAAGACCGGATTTCATGAGGATGAAATCCGGTGTTCTTTTTCTATATTTGGTATAGTCTGATTATATTATAATAGTTTTATTACAGTTAGCTGCACATTGTTACTACTGCAGAGATCTCATTCGTTCCCTTAATCTCTCCACCAGCTTCAGCACCATGAAAAGAAGAGAAGTGTAGACAGGAAACTCAATTACATTTTTTATGGCTCTGGCTCCAAGAAGAACAATGAAAGCATCTCCGTACATCATGCTAAGCCACAAAGTCGTCAGACCCAGGTTTATTACTACAGTGTTCGTTAAAGAGCTTAAAATCACATTGGTGAAAGTAAGTCTCTTCTTGTAGAAAAAGAGTCCGAAAAAAACACCGATGAGTATTGAGTTTAATGTGAAACCAGGAAAAAAGAATCCGTTGGGGCGTACAATGTAGCCCAGGATATCACTGACAAAACCGATGACTGCACCTACAAAAGGACCAAACAGCATGCCACCAGCGGCAATAGGCAGCGATGCAAAACTGATCTGCATAGTAGGTCCTAAAGGAACCTTAAAAAAAGCAAGGACAACGCTGAAGGCGATGAGCATACCACCTAAGGCGACTACAGAGGTTTTTCTAAGCTCGTGTGCGGACAATTTGAACGTATTTATCATTTTTTCCATAAAAAAATGACCTCCCTTATTGGTGTTATAACCACATAAAGAGAAGACTCTTCTGTGGCAACGGAATGCGGAATAAATACCGTAAACCTGATCTCTCAATCAGATTTTTCGTCCAGCGGCAACTTCCCGTCCTACTGGCACTTAACGCATTTATTCCTACTTTGCCTGTTCTCATTGTAATCAATAACGGGAATGTTTTCAACGGGAGGATTAAATATACTTATTCCGAGATTATATTCATCCTCATCCATCAATCTGTTTCTCGGATGGGGTATATTCCTGTTATTTCATCAGTAGTGCAAACGACTACAGAACGTGAAATAGAGGTGCAGAATAATGTATTCCTGTCTTAAGGCTTACGCTATAATATGATACAATTTAGAAAGAGAAAAAAATATCCTTTAGGAGGAAAAAATGAAAGATTTTCATGTAACCAAAAGAAATAAGATCGGTGAAAGAATGAAAGATAATTCAATCATGCTTCTTTTTGCAGGGCAGGCACCGAAGAAGACAGCGGATGAAGGGTATAAATTCACTCCGAACCGAAACTTCTACTATATGACAGGAATTGATGAGGAAGATGTGATTCTTGTTATGAAAAAGATGGAAGGAAAAATCAAAGAGAGCCTTTTCATCAAGAGAAGAGATCCGGTCATGGTAAAGTGGGTCGGAGAAACGATATCCGAGGAAGATGCGAAAGAGTTCTCTGGAGTGGAAGACGTCAGATATCTAGACACTTTTGAAAGCTTTCTGAATCAGGCCATCACGAAAGATGATCTCTACAGGATCTATCTGGACATGGAAAAGGACAGTTATGATTCCTTGGATACCAAGGGAGTGGCCTTTGCCAAGGAGATTCTATCGAAGTATCCTCAGATGAAGGTAATGAACATCTACAATGAAATCTGTGCACTTCGTGTGTACAAGTCAGCTGAAGAAGTGGATAAAATCAGAAAAGCTATCGAAATAACCGGAGAAGGCATTCTGAATCTCATGAAGAATGCAAAACCTGGAATGAAGGAAAATCAGCTGGAAGCCTATTTTGACTTCACGCTGAAATCCCGCGGCGTGAAAGACTTCGCGTTCACCACCATCTGCGCTGCAGGGCATAATGCGACTGTGCTTCATTATGTGGCGAATAATCAGGAAGTGAAAGAGAATGAAATGGTACTTCTGGACCTGGGTGCCCAGTATGAATATTATCATGGAGATATTTCAAGAACCTTTCCTGTAAGCGGTAAGTTTACAAAGAGGCAGAGAACCTTTTATGATCTTGTGCTGAAAGCCCACGATGAAGTACTGAAGATGCTGAAACCAGGGGTAGCTTACTCAAAGATCAATGAACTGGTTCATGAAATCTATGCGAAGGAGCTGAAGGCTCTTGGGCTCATCGAGAAAGATGAAGAAGTGAAGAAATATTACTTCCATAATACTTCTCATTATCTAGGACTTGATACCCATGATGTAGGAAAACGCGATGTGATTCTTGAAGAAGGCATGGTCATCACCGTAGAACCAGGTCTTTATATCGAGGAAGAAGATATCGGAATCAGACTGGAAAATGATATACTGATCACAAAAGACGGCTATGAGAATCTGTCGAAGGACATCATCATCAGACCGGAGGATGTGGAAAAGTTCCTGGCTACCAGATAGAAATGAGCTAAATATTATTTAAATTAGAAGCAAAGATTCCTTATACGTATTGTATGAGAAATCTTTGCTTTTGTTTTTCTGATGATTCCATGTTAGGAAATCTGATAGAACATAATCATTGCAACAAAAAAGACTCCATTATAAATAATGAAGTCTTTTTCTTATGGTGCAGATAACAGGAGTTGAACCTGCACGAAGTTTCCCTCACTAGCACCTGAAGCTAGCGCGTCTGCCATTCCGCCATATCTGCATAAGTCAACTATTCTATTTTACAACTTTATGAGGTATTTATCAACTATCTTCTCATAAATATTATTATTAATATTATTAGGCTTAATTGCAAAAGTAAATTCCATCCCTGAAGTAAACAGCATAACTCAATCTGATGGTCCTGATATCATAATACCGAAACTCATTGTCAGCAACCCTGATTTTGTGAGTGGCGTATCTATAGTAAGCAGTCCTTAAGATAACAGTTTTCAATTCAAAAAAAGCATGGCGATATAAAAGTAAATCAGTAGAGATAAAAGATCCTGGATAACAGTGGACAAGGGTCCACTACCAAAAGCGGGATCTTTTCCCAGAAAGTGAAATATCCATGGGAGAGCCATTGCAATTATCGTCGAAATTGCAGTAGCTGAAAATAAGGAAAGTGCAACAATAATCACTACACTGGGATCACCCCACTGCAGCCAGATAATAAAACTGGAGATTACTGCGAGGACCACACCTATTACGAGTCCTGCAAGCAGTTCGCGCCATATCATCTTTCTGAAAGGGACACCTACTGATAGACCGCGTATCACTATGGTTTCAGTCTGGGTGCCTACGGCATCAGCCATATAAACAATTCCGGGCATAAAAAAGGCAAGGGCTATTTTTCTGCTAAGTTCAACCTCGAACCATCCAACAAGATTGGCTGAGAAAAGTGCTCCTATCAGACCTACCAGAAGCCAAGGCAGGCGATGCCTAAAACGTAGCCTTACTGTCTCTTCGCTACTGGCTCTTGCACCAAGTGTGCTTTTCATGAGACCGCTAAGGCGAGATAAATCTTCCTCATGCTCCGCTTCCAGAACATGGAGAAGCTGTTCCGATGTAATTAAACCCACAAAGCGACCTTCCTTGTCTACAACTGACACTACGTTGCGTTTCTCGCGAATCGCTTGCCAGGCGGCTTTTTCCTGATCAACTCCAGGAAGCACGATAGTATGCTCAGTATCCATGATGTCTTTAACAAGAAGATTATCCTGTGCAACAAGCAGATTTTCAATGCTGAGGATGCCGACATAGAGATCCCCCTCACAGACAACAATATAACTGATACTCTCATAGTGATGGCTATAGAGGTGCTTTCGGACGTCTTTCACCTGATCTGTAGGTTTTACAATAGGAATCTCCTTGGAAGAACGGGTTGCAGCTGCTTTAAAAGTCATGCCGTTATTGAGGTCGTTGTTATTGGACAATCTGATCACAACCTTTCACATTAAAAGCTATTAATCATTCTTCAGACTTCTTAAAAAATAGTATCTGTTATTAGCAAAAATTACATTATATATTAAAATCAGGTTATGTTTTTTTAGCTTGATACCATGATTACCTTGGTGTACCTGCACAGTCCATTTAGTTTGATACCGAAAAAGTGATATGTATCCATTGCTATAAAATTATAACCTTCAGGTTCATCTTCTCTGGAACCCGCTAATATTTCTTTCACCAAGTTGCAACCTACCATAAACCATTAAGCGGCCCTAAGAAATAGAATGCCAGAATACCAATCATATTGGAAAAACCGTGAACCAGCACAGACGCCCAAATGCTTCTATATCTATATCTGATGATGCTGAATATGACAGCATCAAAGCCGGTATTGATTATTCCTGGAATTCCCTGTTCACTGTGCATATGGCCAAAAAGTACAGAGGTCACAACTACTGATGTTACTATACCGATTTTCTTGTTCGAAAATACAGATATGATTCTATTCTGAAAGAAACCACGATATGCGATCTCCTCCCCCAATGAAGCTATAAACCAACTATAGCCTAATAGAAATAACATCAGCTTCGTATTGCCTTTGAGCTCTGCAAAAATTCCCTTGCTTTGTGAAGTGCCAGTTATTCGATTAAGTACGGGAATCAATAGCGTATAATTAAAAATCGTCAGAAGCATAGCCAGAGCAGCCATTAAAAGTATAAATCGACCTGGTTTTACAAAGGGCGACTTATTAAAAAAAAGTGGCTTTTCTCTCCTCAGGAGCATAAAACCTGCTCCCGCTGCAATAATTAGTAAGGAAGGCAACAATATGTCAAATACTAATAATAAGGTGATTATAAGGAGTTCAGCAGTGGTGAGCAGCCAATGCATGTTCTTATGATCATAAAACTTCAACATTTTGGACTACCTCCAAATTCCTCGAATTATTCACCTGTCTTTTCATTCCAATAATATATCAATTTGAAAATAGTTTCAAGATTAAAGGTTTGGCCCACAGTAACGCACGCATGTACTTCGTGGCGATCATAATGGGTGTCTCGGTATATATTTAAGTGGTATATTTTAAGGGGAATACTACTTGTCAAAAAACTTCTTTTTGTTTGGAATGAATAGGAGCACATTCCTTAGAAATCCACAGTTTTCAATCTTATATTAAACGATAAAAACCATCTGATGATAAAATATTTTTTATCATCAGATGGTTTTGTTATTGGTGGAGACGATGGGAATGATTTTCAGCATTTTTGAACGTTTCAACCTGATTCAGAATTACCATTAAACCGTTGATATAACTTATTTTCATTTAATAGCGTTATTTCTTGTTAATACCTGATAGACATCAATATAGACGTCAATAGACATCAACATAGACGTCAAAATAATTTAATATTTCCCACGGGCATTTAATATTTAGAGCTTATAGGCTCTTTTTTATTCATGTAAAACCAATATGTTTATAGTATAATTATTTTAAAATAATAGGAGGTAAATGTAAATGAATGATTCTTTCAATGATCTGATTCACAAGCTTAAACTCGGAGGTATTGAAGCAGCACTTACACGATTAGAAGAGGAAGATCTTCAAAATCATGATAAGACCTATTTTGAAAGATATAGGAGCAGTATCAAAAATGAGAATGATGTAAAATTAATTACTGAAACAATCAAAACATTAGCAGAAATCTTCGATATAAAATCCGAAATAGGAAGTATGATGAGTTATAAATAGATTAGTTCCATGCCCCTATACGCTCTAAATTGACCTTGTAAGGCTTCTTAATCTTTGGTTACTACTTATTCAATAACCACTCTAAAACCATTGTACGATATGGAATATTAGCAGAATTAAGGTTATAACGATTGTTTTGTAATTTCCTGATAGATAAAGATATTATGATGTAGATTTGTAGACAAGTAGATTTATATTACTGTCCTGATTTGGTATAAGTTTTATGATATGGAACCAATGAATGCTTTTACATAAAATTCTAAATATAGCTTTGTCATGTGATCCTTATTCATGCAGCATTAACCTGTTTTTTACCTGAAAA
>CAZXUT010000112.1:0-5998 GCA_964643785.1 uncultured Proteiniclasticum sp. | reverse complement strand
CCTTTCTGAAGTTGAATAAAGAAAGAAAGGAGTGTCGAGATTGTCTACTCGACGGGACTTATGGCTAATAACAATTATGAGATGAGAAGAGAATATTTACTTAATAATAAAAACTTATATAAAACAGCACTGTATTTAGCATGGCCTGTGATTATACAGTCACTGCTTCAGGTGTCTGTAGGAACAATCGATATGAAGATGGTGGGCACTCTAGGAGTGGATGCGATTTCCGCAGTTGGAACCAGTAGAAATATCATTATGGTATTTATGGTTCTGGTGATTGCAATTTCAACAGGGACCACTGCAATGGTTGCAAGATTTGTAGGGAAAGGTGATCGTGAAGGTGCAAGCATTGCATCAGGACAGGCCTTTCTATTGTCTTTACTGCTATCCGCTTTTATTGTTCCATTGGGACTCATGACAAATAAGTTCAGCTTAGGGATTTTAGGTGTTACAGATGGTGTTCTTGATTACGCAATTGAATACATGGAGGTATTCTTTCTGGCCGTTCCATTTTTTCTCCTTCATTTCATGGCCAGGTCCATATTCCAGGGTGCGGGCGATACAAAGACCCCCCTTTATATCGATATCATGATGAACATCATAAATGTCATCGGCAATTATATCTTTATTTTTGGTATGTTCGGTTTCCCAGCTTATGGTGTTGCAGGAGCTGCCATGGGGACAGCACTGTCAAGAGCTATCAGTGCTATGGTATCCTGCGGCATGCTTTTAAGTGGAAGATTTGATGTAAAGGTCAGACTTAGACACATGTTCAAGCCAGTCTGGAAAGCATCCAGACAGATCATGGACATTGGAATACCTTCAGGACTTCAGGGGCTATCCAGAAATGCCACCACTTTTGTGATGTTTGCTATTCTTGCAAGAACTCTGGATGCTGAATTTGCAGTGCCGGCTTTTGTCATAGGGAGTAATCTGAATCAGTATGCACTGATGCCAGGTCTTGCTATTGGAACAGCAGCAGCCACGCTTTCCGGAATGAACCTTGGAGCCAAACAGTATGATCGGGCAGAGGCAAGTGGAAGGGCAACGGCCATTCTTGGAGCAGTCACGATGTTTGGTATTTCGCTGTTATTTGTAATTTTTTCAGGCACTTTCATAAATTTCTTCCTTGACGAGACCAATCAGTCAGTTATAAGGATTGGAACCTTATTTCTCATCATCATCGGTATTTCGGAGCCATTCCATGCAGCATCCATCATATTAACCAGGACAATGCAGGGAGCCGGATATACAAAGAAACCGCTCCAGATTACATTTGTAAGTTGGGTTGTAATCAGAGTCTTACTGGCGCTCGTTCTTGGACTTCTATTAGGATTCGATTCCACTGGAGTCTGGATTGCGATCAGCATAACTAATATTATTTCAGGAATATGGTCTTATGTGGAATTCAAAAAAGGGAAATGGAAAAATATTAGAATTCACGGAGTAAGTTAATAATCGATTAACCTGTGCACAGATTGTCGGATGGCAGAAGTAATCCTCTGATAACATTGTTGATGAAAGGTGGTTATTTTATGGATTCGCTAAGTAACATGAATAAGGCAATGGCATATGTTGAAGAACACTTAACTGAGGAAATAAACTACTGTGATATTTCAGAAATTGCTTTTTGTTCAGAGTATCATTTCAAGAGAATGTTTTCTTTCTTATCAGGTGTAAGCTTGTCCGAGTATATTCGAAGAAGAAGAATGACTCTGGCTGCACATGATTTGAGAAATCGGGATTTGAGAGTAATTGATGTGGCTGTCAAATACGGATATAATTCAGCAGATTCATTTTCTCGTGCTTTTTATTCTATGCACGGTGTTCTACCTTCTGAAGCAAGAAGCGAGGGTGCGAAGCTGAAAGCCTATCCTAGAATGACCTTTCAGTTATCTATAAAAGGAGGAGATAAAATGAATTATCGTATTGTTCAAAAAGAGCCATTTAAATTGGTGGGTTTCAAGAAGAGAGTACCCATGATCTTTCATGGAGTTAATCCGGAAATTGCAGAAATGACGAAGCTCTTAACAATGGATGTCATCAGACAGCTAAAATCTATTTCAGATGTTGAGCCCAAGGGTATTATTAGTGCTTCCACTAATTTTTCAGAAGAAAGAATGGATGAAAAGGGAGAACTCGATCATTACATCGGTGTTGCAACATCCAGCAAGGAAACTTTTGGATTTGATGTGCTACCAATCGATGCAGGTACATGGGCAGTGTTTGAATCTGTTGGGCTATTTCCTGAGACACTACAGAATGTATGGGGAAGAATCTACTCTGAATGGTTTCCATCCTCGGGATATGAGGCAGCTGAAGGTCCTGAAATTCTCTGGAATGAGAGTCCGGATACAGAAAATCCGGACTATAGAAGCGAAATATGGATTCCGGTAAAGAAAGACAGCAATAACGCATAAGAAGAAAGATGTTCTGATATTTAATACTATGGAGGTTTGTATGAAGATAAGTGTCATCAGAGAAAATAATATAGAAATCGCTGTTTTAGATAGTGAACACATACTGATTTGTGATGTGCAATCAGCATTGGATCTTTTTGCTACTGTTGATTATGAAACGGGATGTAGCCGGATGATTATAAACAAGTCATCCATATGTGAAGAGTTTTTTGATTTAAGTACCAGGATTGCAGGCGAGGTCTTGCAGAAGTTCATAAATTATAAAAAGAAAATTGCAATTGTAGGTGATTTCTCTGCATACAAAAGTAAAAGCCTGAAAGATTTCATTTACGAAAGTAATAATGGGAAAGACATCTACTTTTTATCAGATAGAGAACAGGCTATTGCAAAGCTGAGTATGGATTAAGACTGCTAAGATAAATAATGTACTCCATGAAGAAAAGTAATCTGCTCAATGGATGGAAAATTGCCAATGGAACGATAGTCATGAAGTTAGGGAGCTTCATAGGATATGATATTATCCTGTCAGGAGCCAATTATTACATTGGTAAAGACCCAAGCACATAAGAAAAAAGTAGTGACCATAGATGAACAAATGTAGTTCTTCTATGGTCACTACTTTTTAATTACTCAAACTGTTTATAAGATAAATACTCCGGTGAATGATTCTACAGCAGCTTCTTTGCTTATCTGTTGTGATGATTATATTTGGAAGGCATCGCCTCTTAAGAAAGCAATCTCTTCTTTATAGAGGTTTGTTTTTTTGTCCAGCCAAGGAGTTTCTAAGATAATAGGCCTATTCTTAGCCACTTCATGATGCACAATGTATTTTAGTGCTTCGGCACCAATATTGTCTCTGCCTCTTGGGTTGTCATCAGATGCGCCGATATTTGCATGACGATCTTTCTTTGCTCCTCTGGGGTTAAGTGATCCATTGACATGGAAGACCTTTAAACGATCTAAACCGATGATAGAATCAAAATCCTTCATGACGCCATCAAAATCATTTATGATGTCATATCCGCTATCGTGGGTGTGGCAGGTATCAAAACAGATCCCAATTTTCTCTTTGTGGTCAACCATTTCAATGATCTGTGCCAGCTCTTCAAAGGTGCGTCCGAGTTCTGTTCCTTTTCCAGCCATGGTCTCAAGACAGATAGTAGGTTTAGTATTACCATCTAAAACCATGTTTAAGCCTTCTGCAATTCGCTTCATGCCATATTCAGCATCCTTGTCTGTAAAAGCTCCTGGATGGAGTACAAGGTAATCAGAGCCCATAGCAGTAGTCCGATCAAGTTCGATCTTCAAAAACTCTGTAGCTAAATTAAAAATAGCCGGTTTATAAGAAGCAAGGTTGATAATATAAGGGGCATGGACAACAAAATCAGAAAGAGCATTTTCTTTCATGAATTCATGGCCTTCATTAATTTTCATTGTTTCTATGGGAGAGCGCCTTGTGTTCTGAGGTGCTCCTGTATAAATCATAAAAGTGCTGCTATCATAAGAATGGGATTCTTTTGCAGCGCCGAGTAATCCATCTTTGATGGAAACGTGTGAACCGATTTTCATTGTCAGATTCCTCCTGTAAATTTGTGTTCTTTTACCATTATACACTGAGACAGAGATTTTTTGTGATATCGATACGAATTCATCTGGATTGTTCTACTATTAGGACATCTAAAAAGTAAAAGTACTGAACCAGCAATAAAGTTAGTTCAGTACTTAAAATTATCAGGTGAAATTTTCTTTTTCATAAGTATTCATTTCCAATCCTCATGAGCATGGTTTCAGCGGGATCCACCAGCGGAATGGGGCTCACAGCGCTAAGAGCCTTATGAAAATAGGAAAAATGCGTACAACCAAGAATTACAGCATCACAACCAGCATTCTTATAGAAATGAAGAAGATCAATGAGCTTAAACTTTCGGATGATTTCTTCCGGATGGAGCCCTTCCTCGACAGCTTCCACCAGCTTCAGCATTCCTGTACCGATGACGTGAACAGCTTCATTATTCTTCTGTATGGAACGTTCTATGCCATGGGTACTCTGATTATTCGCGGCTAAAACACCTAGGCAGGAATGATGGTTACCCATTTCCACATAGATCATTAGTGGAGTGATGATGTTAAGAGAAAGCTCTTCAGCCAGTAAAGTAAGATCCACTGCAGCAGCGATGGAATTGCAGTAGACAAAAACGGTAGTTATGCCTTCAGCCTGGACTTCCGTAAGGATTTCTCTGACAAGCTGATGCAGTTTAAGAGGGTAGACCACCTGAAGTAGGCTTTGTTCTTTTGGTGTTTCTGAGACATGGTATCCTTTCGATGTATATCCATGTTTCAGTAAATAACTAACCCCCATAGCGGTATCGGTAGGGGTTCCAGCGAGTACTGCAATCATATTCTTCACCTGCTTTCATTTTAAAATAATATCTCTATTTTACACTAAATGAATATAAATGCCAGAGACAGATGGGGAAAATGATTTATTGTGTGTCTTCAAATCAAGTTGATATTTTTGACCGGTCAGTCAATTTATGATAAGATAGTATTTGACCAATCGGTCAATAATATGGTGAGGTGAAAAGATGATTCGGGAAGAGAAAAACAGGTTAACCAGGCAGTTGATTGTAACCAGCGCCATTGCAGAATTTGGAATCCATAGCTATGCGGAAGCCTCTATGAATGAAATCTCAAAAAAAGGGAATATTTCAAAGGGGATTATATATCATTATTTTAAAGATAAGGATGAACTCTATCTTGAATGTGTCAAAGATTGCTTTACAAGCCTCATAGGATTTCTTTCAAGTAATGAGATTTCATTTCAACGTGTGGAAGAAAGCATTGAATTGTATCTTTCTCTTCGCCATCAGTTTTTCAAGGAGAATCCTGATTTCAGTAATATATTCGCCAACGCATTATTACAGCCTCCGAAGCATCTCTCAGCTCAGATCAGAGAAATAACAGTGGAACTTCATAAATTCAACAGGGATTTCTATGAACAGATTCTCGATCATGTAGAACTGAAAAATGATGTGACTCGTGAAGAGGCAGTGGAATATTTTATTCTGTTTCAGGAATCATTCAACCATCACTTTAAAGATAAGAATTACAATGACTTCGGAAGATTATTTGACGAGCATGAGCTTAAACTAAGCAAGCTGCTGAAACTCATGTTCTATGGAATCATCAAGGAGGATTAAAACGAATGAATTTACTTATACTACGACTTCTGGCAGGAGTCGTTCTTGCGATTTTCTTAGGGAAGCTGATTTCAAAATTAAGGCTTCCTGCTATTTTAGGCTGGCTGCTTGCCGGAATGATTCTCGGACCACATGCAATAGGTCTTTTAAATGGAGAACTTCTAGAAGCAAGATGGTATCATACAGTTTTAAGTGTTTTCGAATGCGCCATGGGACTTATGATCGGTAGCGAACTGGTACTGAAAGAACTGAAAAAGTCAGGTAAACAGATCATAGTGACCACTGTTTTTCAGTCGGTCACCACATTTACGGTGGTGACTTTATTTTTGTGTGCCCGGCATGGGTGCAATCTAACGGGTGAAAGTCCCGAGTGCG
>CAZXUT010000111.1:0-6092 GCA_964643785.1 uncultured Proteiniclasticum sp. | reverse complement strand
AGTGACGCCCTTGCTTACAGCTTGTCTTCCCGCTAGTTAGGTGACAGGGTTTCTTCCAACCCATCTGCTCGGCAACATGCCCTACATACAAAAAAGCGATGAATCATAAAATTCATCACCTTCTTTATTACTTTTATTCAGCTGAGACCAGCTGTTTTTTTAAATTCCTATTAATAACCCAGTTCCAGATCCACAATATTCTTCAGCTTTTCACCAGCATAGTATCTTCTGATATTCTCTGAGATCAGCGCTATGGAGCGTTCGTTGGATACATCACTGAAACCACCCAGATGAGGAGTCAGAATGATGTTATCCAGATCCCATAAAGGACTGTCTGAAGGTAATGGTTCACGAGAAAACACATCAAGACCAGCACCACGGATCTTCTTTTCCTCAAGTGCTTTGATGAGCTCCGCTTCATCCACCAGAGGTCCTCTGGCAAGGTTTATAAGCACTGCATCTTCTTTCATGAGTGCAAGCTCTTCTTTTCCGATGAGCCCTCTTGTTTCCTTTGTCAGCGGTGCAAGAATCACCACATAATCAGCAGTCTTCATGGATCTCTGAAGCTCATTAAGCGGCCTTACCTCATCAAAATTCTCCAGATCCTCCACTGTTCTTTTCAGTCCCACAACGTTCATATCAAAAGCTTTGGCTTTCTTTGCAAGAAGCTTTCCGATGCTTCCCGCACCTACTATAAGCATCTCTTTTCCAGTCAGTTCAGAAAGAGGATAATCCACTTTCCAGTTCTTTTCCTTCTGGTTTCTTATGCTTGGCAGCAGTGCTCTTGAGAAAGAAAGTATCATACCCATGATATGGTCTGTCATCTGCGGACCATGAACTCCACTGGAGTTTGTGAGAAGAATTCCTCTTTCCTTAATCTCCTTCAGCGGCAGAGTGTTCACTCCTGCACTGAAGGTCTGAATCCACTTCAGATTCTTAAGTAAGGCCAGATCTTCCGCCTTAAAACGCCATGGTGGGATGACGGCTTCCACTTCGTCCAAAATATCCACATGGTCTCTGATGTTTTCCACATCAAGAATCTCTTTCCCTGTTAATTCTCTCAGCTTATCCGCCTCTTCTTTTGTCATAATATAGTCCGGCATACAGTTTAATATCATCAACTTCACCTCTGTCGCTTTCATTTCTTTTTCACTATTTTAACACACTTGCTAGAAGAATCTTCAAGAAGCCACTAAGATTGTCCATTTCTTCATAATATTAACAAATTGAATAGTTTACTGATATAATTAATATAAGAATAAACAACGAGGAGAAAGACTTATGGAGAAAAAAACAGCTGCCTATCTTGCTGCCCTGTCCATGTCCATTATTATCGGTTTTTCTTTTTTCACCAATAAGATCAGCCTGAATATGGCATCTCCCTATGCCATCCTCGCACATAGATTTACATTCGCTTTTCTAGGACTTCTTGTGCTGAAAGGTCTCGGATTCATGAAGTTCAAGATGACGAAAAAGGAATTTCTGACGATCCTCCCCCTGTCTATTTTTTATCCACTGCTTTTTTTCACCCTTCAGCTTCTGGGACTTCAGAGGGTGTTTTCCTCTGAGGCAGGAATCATTCAGGCAACGACTCCATTGATGACAATGATTCTGGCCACATTGATCCTGAAAGAGAAAACCGCAGGGAAGCAGAAGATTTTTATGCTCATATCCCTCACAGGTGTTGTGTATATCTCGCTTATGAAAGGAACAGAGCTGTCCCTTTCGAGCCTGACGGGTTATATTCTACTTCTGTTATCAAGCTTCTCTTCAGCAATGAATCTTGTCCTCATCAGAAAACTGGTCAGGAACCACAGCTTCATAAAGCTCACCACCGTAGCTATCACAACCGGTTTTATCATTTTCAATCTGGTGAATCTGATCCTTCATATTATTGAAGGCACCATACATACCTATTTTTATCCACTTAGAACACCTTCCTTTCTCCTAGGTGTCCTGTTCCTCGGTGTGCTTTCGACTTTAGGGACCTCTCTTCTCTCAAACTTCGCCTTATCAAGACTTGAAGCTTCCAGAATGAGTATCTTCAATCATCTTGGCACAGTGATCTCCATCTTTGCCGGTGTACTTCTGCTCCAGGAGCATCTGAAGTACTATCAGGTCATCGGAGCAATCCTCATCATCATCGGTGTCATCGGAACCAATTATTTCGGAAGAAATAAGGCAGAGATCATAAATCCATAGAAAGGGAAAAGAGCTGAAACAAATAGGTTTCAGCTCTTTTCAATATAGTTATTTAAGATAAGGCTTAAAAGTTTTCTGCTATGGTCTTTAAGATCACAAAGGATGACATCGCACCCGGATCAATATGACCGATACTTCTTTCGCCTAAATAGGAAGCTCTACCTTTCTTTGCGATGATTGTCTTGGTATAGTTCACTCCCTCTTCAGCGGCCGCAACGGCTTTGTCCATAGCCTCTCTTGTGGAGGATCCTTCTGCAATGGCTTTCTTTAATGCGTCCAATGCGGGTTCGATGGCATCCACCATGGTTTTCTCTCCTACTGTTGCTTTTCCTCTGCTCTTGACTCCATCCAGTGCTGATTCCAGCATGACCTGAAAGTCGTTAAGATCCAGTTCTGTCTTCCCTGCTACGGATTTGGAAGCATTAAGAAATGCCGTTCCGTATAAAGGACCTGCTGCTCCGCCCACCTTGGATATGAGGGCCATCCCTACAGCCTTTAATATATCTGACGGTGTTTCAGGACTTGTGCTTTCCAGTTTTTCTTTAGCAGCACCAAATCCCTTGGCCATATTAAGACCATGGTCGCCATCACCGATGGCAGCGTCCAGTTGTGTCAGAAACAGTTTTTTCTCCTCAATGATCTCTATGATAGCGAAGATAACCTCCCTGACTTTTTGTGCATTAGCCATATGCCTTGTCCTCCTTACATGGTTCTATAGTGATTTTAGAGCTGGTGTATCTGCTGGAGCATCAAAAAGTTCTTTCAGTTCTGCGTCCAGTTTCAGAAGTGTAACTGAGAAACCAGCCATTTCAAGAGATGTCATATATTCTCCTACCATGGATTTGTATACTTTAATTCCTTTTTCTTCAAGGATCTCATGTACTCTCTTGTTGACGATATAAAGTTCCATAAGTGGTGTGGACGCAAGTCCGTTCACCATGACTACAACTTCACTGCCACTATAATCGATATCTGCCAGGATCTTACCTACCAGATGATCAACCAGTTCATCAGCAGTCTTCAGTGTTTCTCTATGGGTTCCTGGTTCTCCGTGAATACCCATACCGACTTCGATCTCATCTTCTGCAAGTGTGAAGTTCGGTTCTCCAGCGGCTGGTACAATGCAAGGTGTTAATGCCAGTCCCATGGATCTTACATTGGCGATGACCTTTTCTGCAACTTTCTTGACTTCGTCAAGTTCAGCACCAGTCTCCGCTTTCGCACCTGTGATCTTATGAACCAGAACAGTACCTGCGATACCTCTTCTACCTGTAGTCCAGGTGGAATTTTCCACTGCAACGTCGTCATTGACTACTACATAATCAACTTTAACATCATCAGCCTCTGCCATTTCCTTTGCCATTTCAAAGTTCATGATGTCTCCGGTGTAGTTCTTCACAATGAGAAGAACACCCTTAGGTCCAGCGGTTGCCTTGATTGCTTCATAAACCTGGTCTGGAGTAGGGGATGTAAATACAGCACCAGCTACGGCGCCGTCAAGCATACCTTTGCCTACAAAGCCTCCATGGGATGGTTCATGTCCTGAACCTCCACCACTGACAAGAGCTACCTTGTTTTCCACTGGGGAATTCTTTCTTACCAGAACCTCAAATCCATCCAGCTTTCTTACATGGTCAGGATGTGCGTAAACCATACCGAGTAGTAATTCGTCGACGACATTGTTTGGATTGTTGATAACTTTTTTCATGTTAACCTCCTTGGATCATTATTGTAAACCTTTACGAGTAGCAGTAAATAAAAACCAGATCATGTTTCCATATATCCAGCATTATAACTTTAAATTAATTGTGAAACTAAAACCCGATAATGTCAATTGAGATTAAGTAAATAATTAATTAATATTCAACATACTTAACATACTATCAACAAATATTACAATTTGTCATCATATAACCATTTTTTATGCACAAATCCATTTACCTATGATAATATAATTTCGAACGAAAAAAATCAGCATGACACATTATGCATCCTGCTGATCTTAACTTCATTCTGACAATAGGAAGAAGATTATCTTCTTCGTCTTGCAGCTACTTCAAACTTCGCTTTTCTTCCGGAAAGCTTAGTTCCGTTTAGCTTATTGACGATCTCGTCTTCTGTTCCTGCTATTACATCCACAAAACTGAACTTAGTAAGAACATCAATTGTTCCTATGCTGTCAGCCTTCAGATTTGTACCAGATACGATGAAGTCGATCATCTTTTTAGGTGTGAGCTTGTCCATTGAACCAACTGTGACAAAGAGTCTTACGAATCTCTTTGGTGTCTCAATCATGTTCACTTTATAATCAAAGCTCAGCTCTTCCTTGTATAGCATCTGCATCAGTGCTGCAGCTACATCATCCACATTGAAGGTTTCCTTCATCTCTTCGATGATCGGATAGAACTTCTTGTAGTTGTTTGAAGAAAGCTCAGTAACAATCTTTTCCTTAAAGGATTCATTCTTGGTCTTGAAGATATCTTCAAGGGAAGGAATTTCCTTTTTCGTGATCTTACTCTTTGTGACTCTTTCAATCTGTCTAAGGAAACCAAGCTCTCTAGGATTAACTAGTGAGTAAGCGATTCCTTCGCGATGTGCACGTCCGGTTCTACCGATTCTATGTACATAAGACTCGATATCCTGTGGAAGATCAAAGTTCACTACATGGGACAGATTTTCTATATCGATTCCTCTTGCAGCTACATCTGTGGCCACGAGGAACTTAAGCTTTCTGTCCTTGAATTTTCTGAGGGTTGAAATACGTATACTCTGACTCATATCACCGTGCATACCGGCTGCATTATAGCCTTTATCCACCAGGTTTGATACAAGATCATCTACGTTTCTCTTTGTTCTGCAGAATACCAGTACGGATTCCATGTTTTCTGAATCCATGATTCTGCAAAGTGTCTCAAAACGGTACTGCTCTCTTACTTCAAAGTAACTTTGTGTAACAGTGGATACAGTCATGGATTTATCAGCCACTTTAATATGCACTCTGTCTTCACTCATGTACTTCTTTGAAAGTCTCTTATATTCTTCAGGCATGGTAGCAGAAAACAGCATCGTCTGCTTATCGGCACTTGTTCCAGCCATGATGGTTTCGATATCTTCAACGAATCCCATGTTGAGCATTTCATCCGCTTCATCCAGGACCAAAAAGTCCACTTCATCCAGCTTCAGTACTTTTCTCTTCATAAGGTCGATAACTCTACCTGGTGTTCCTACAACAATATCTACGCCTCTTCTTAATGTTCTGATCTGCGTATCAATACTTGATCCACCATAAACCGCCAATAACTTTACACCGGTAAACTTTGCGATTGTCTGTACTTCTTCACTGACCTGAATGGCCAATTCTCTAGTAGGTGCCAAAATAATAGCACTTACGGAGCCCTTCTTTTCGAGCATACTCAGCATTGGTGCTGCGAAAGCTAAAGTCTTACCTGTTCCGGTCTGCGCCTGTCCAATAACATCCTTGCCTTCCAGTATGACGGGAATGACTTCTCCCTGAATATCTGAAGGTGTTTCGTAACCCATGGCGCTGATACCTTTAAGTACACTCTCACTTAGCCCTAGGTCAATAAATTTCTTGTCTTCCATATTTACCTCTTTCTTAAAAATTTTATAATTTAGAATTTTCCATAAAAAAACCTCGCAGTTTGTGTGCTGCAAGGTGTCGATAAATCAAACTTAATCGTTATTATGTAATATCCTAAACCACTGATGTATTATAGCACTAAACTTACTAAAGTGCAACGTATCTTAAAAATCATTTCATATGGTGATTTTCCTCATGAATCAGGACCTTACCAATCAGGACATTACAACACTTATGATCAATCACATTAACAGCATAATACGGGATTCCTTAAACGAGAAAACGCCGT
>CAZXUT010000110.1:0-6141 GCA_964643785.1 uncultured Proteiniclasticum sp. | reverse complement strand
TCCGTTTTCAAGAGGAAGCCTGATGCTCACGCATCTGCTTCGCAGCTCGCACCTTTACTCAATTATATAGCAAATCAGTATAAATTAAAATATTAACATATAGGCCATTTTTTAAGTAGTGCTGAAATTATGACATTTTAAAGGGAATTCTGATGAACCCCTTTTGTTCCGAAATATACAAATTATTACTTTAAACAGATTTACTCTTATCTTCCTTTGTATTTGCCTTAATAACTTCCTTCTGCTCTATATAAGCCCAAATAAAAAACAAAAAACTTTGGATTGAAAATATAACCCGTCCGACAATATCTCTATTATTCCATGGTCCTAAAGCCGCAAACAGCATTAAAAACCCACTTGCTAATAATAAATTTCGACCCCTTTTATGATTCTTCATAACTCTCCTCCAACATAGTATTTTGTTTTGCTTCGTATCAATCTTTAGCTGTGTAGACATTAACCTATATAATCGATGGCAACCTGGTCTTGAAATCTGAAATTTTAATATAGGCATGTGGCTTTGAACGATGAAGTTCTTGATTTTTATTGCGTCCTTATCGCTCCCAGACAATTTAATCCAATTAAACCAACATGAGCACTGAATAGAAGGACCTCTTCAAGTATGGAGAGTATATTTTCTTGTTCAATTGTTGGGAATTTTTCAATTTCTAAAAGTATAGATTCAACATTAGTAATATACTCACCCCAACCCTATTAATAACTTTATTATATCATATTTAAAAAAAGTAATAATTTCAACACTGCTTTATAACATAGCCACTTATTAAAATGCTCTAGTACGGAAGTATCACGAGAACCAATCCATATTTTCCCTGCAATGAATTGTATAATGAATTGACACTACATGATTTCGTTACTAGTTGACTTTTATCCGTACCCTAGGTATAATTCCGATATATGTGCGATGAACAGAAGTAGTAGCATGCCTACCATAGTAGAGAATCTCTGGCTGGTGAAAAGAGAGATGGAAATCATGTGAACTCGTCTAGGGAGCATTGGCTTAATCCGCCACGGTTTGAACCGTTATATTCTACCAAAGTGAAGCGAAAGCTTAATTAGAGTGGTACCACGGATAACTTCGTCTCTTAGTATAGAGACGAAGTTTTTTTATTTTAAAGGAGGAAGAAAATGGCAATTTACGGTAAACACACAGATCAGAAATGGCAGAAAACATGGGAAGATTCAGGCGTTTTCAAGTTCAAGGAAAACAAGGACAAAGAAAAGCTTTATGTTCTGGAGATGTTCTCCTATCCATCAGGAAGCAAACTTCATGCAGGACACTGGTTTAATTATGGACCTACTGATTCCTGGGCTAGAATGAAAAAAATGCAGGGATACAATGTTTTCCAGCCTATGGGTTTTGACGCCTTCGGTCTTCCTGCTGAAAACTTTGCAATCAAAACAGGAATCCACCCTATGGATTCCACACTGAAAAATATCGAAACCATGGAAGTGCAGCTGAAAGCCATGGGTGCCATGTTCAACTGGGACCATGAAGTCCTTACCTGTGCGCCTGATTACTATAAGTGGACCCAGTGGCTATTTGTGCAGCTCTATAAGAACGGACTGGCTTACAGAAAAAAAGCTCCTGTAAACTGGTGTCCAAGCTGTAACACCGTACTTGCCAATGAGCAGGTTCTGGACGGTGCATGCGAAAGATGCAGCACTCCTGTTATCAAAAAAGATCTCACTCAGTGGTTCTTCGGCATCACAAAATATGCAGACGAGCTTCTTGATGATCTGGATGGACTTGACTGGCCTGAAAAGACCAAATCCATGCAGAAGCACTGGATTGGAAGATCCTACGGATCCTCTGTCAGATTCAAGGTGGACAAGAAAGACCTGGAGTTTGAAGTTTTCACTACCCGTGTAGATACACTCTTCGGCTCATCCTATGTGGTATTTGCACCAGAAAATGACATGGTTCCTGATATCACTACCAAAGAGCAGAAAGCTGAAGTAGAAGCTTATATAGAGCAGGCTAAGATGCAGACAGACATTGACCGTCAGTCCCTCTCTCGTGAAAAAACAGGTGTATTCACCGGTTCCTATGCAGTGAACCCCATCAACGGAAGAATCATCCCGATCTGGGTTGGTGATTATGTTCTGAACACCTATGGTACGGGTATCGTCATGGCTGTACCAGCCCATGATGATAGAGATTTTGAATTTGCAAAGAAGTATGACCTTCCGATTGAACGCGTCATTGAAGGTGGAGAGAACCTGCCTTACACCGAAATCGGCAAGATGGTGAATTCGGGAGATTTTAACGGTCTCATAGGTGATGAAGCCAAGGAAAAAGTCACAAGATGGCTGGAAGAGAGAAACAGCGGTTCTCTTAAAGTCAACTACAGACTGAGAGACTGGCTGGTTTCAAGACAGAGATACTGGGGTGCACCAATTCCGATCATCTACTGTGATAAGTGCGGTGAAGTGGTCGTAGAAGAAAATAATCTTCCGGTACTGCTTCCCTATGATGTGGAATTTGCTCCAGATGGAAAGAGTCCTCTGGCCAAAAGCGAGGATTTCCTGAACACAACCTGTCCAAAATGCGGCGGACATGCCCAAAGAGAAGTGGACACATTAGATACTTTTGTCTGCTCCTCCTGGTACTACTTAAGATATGTGGACAATAAAAATGACAAGGAAGCTTTCAACAAGGAAAAAATCAACGAGATGCTTCCTGTAGATAAGTATGTTGGTGGACCAGAGCACGCAGTAATGCATCTGCTTTACGCCAGATTTGTGACCAAAGCACTGAGAGATATGGGCTTCCTGTCCTTTGACGAACCATTCAAATCACTGACCCATCAAGGTCTGATCTTAGGACCAGACGGACACAAGATGAGCAAGTCCAAGGGCAACACCATTTCTCCTGACGAGTACATCGACCAGTACGGAGCAGACGTATTCAGAATGTATCTGATGTTCGGATTCTCCTATGCTGATGGAGGAGCCTGGTCTGATGAAGGAATTCGTTCCATCGCCAGATTCGTAGATCGAGTGGAAAGAAATTTCCATAACATCAAAGATATCCTTCAAAGTTCAAGTAATACAAATGAAATGCGTGCAGAAGACAAAGATCTTTTATTCTGGAATGCAAACACCATAAAGGGTGTTTCTGAAGATGCAGAGAAAATGCAGTTCAATACTGCCATTGCTAGAATGATGGAACTGACCAATACGTTAACCAAGTATATTCCATTGAAGCAGCATAATCATAAGGTGCTTGAAAAGGTCAATGCTGACTTTATCCGAATACTGGCTCCATTTGCGCCTCATTTCGGAGAAGAAATCTGGCATCTGTTCGGAAATAGCAGCTCCGTATTTAATGAAACCTGGCCTACCTTCGATGAAAAGGCGCTCATAAAGGATGAGGTTGAAATTGCCATTCAGGTGAATGGTAAGATCAAGGAAAGAATCATGATCCCTACCTCTGCTTCTGATGATGAAATCAGCAAACTGGCCTTAGCCAACGAAACCATTCAGAAGGAAACAGAGGGTAAGACCGTCATTAAAGTCATCGTCATAAAAGGAAGACTAGTCAATATCGTAGTCAAAGGATAGCCATAAAAACAGAAGAGGTCCATCAAGTGTTTCACTTGGTGGACCTCTTCTGTTTATGGCTTACTAAATCATCTCAGGTGAAAAAGAATAAGGGACCGATTTTCATCGGTCCGCATTTCCTATTTATTCTTTTCTTTGAACTTTTTCACTTCATCGATAAAGGATGTCGTATAGACATGCAGATCTTTAGGGGATCTGGATGAAATAATATTTTGGGAAACAACAACCTCTTTATCCACCCAGGTCAGGCCTGCGCCTTCAAGGTCTGCTTTGATCTTCTTCGTGCTCGTTCCGGTCTTGCCTTTCAGGATTCCTGCTGTAACTGGAACCCAACCTGCATGACAGATCATGCCGATAGGTTTGTTCTGATCATTGAAGTCTTTGGTCAGCTGAATGCACCCTTCTTCAATTCTTAAAATATCCGGTGCGAAACCACCAGGAATCAGTAGACCGTCATAGTCTTCCGCCTTAACTTCATCGTAAGTTTTGTTGGCTTCCGCTTTCAGCCCGTATTTTCCTGTATAGATCTTATTCTTGTCTAGAGCTACAACATCCACTTCCCAACCTTCTTCTTTTAGTCTGATGATCGGATACCATAGTTCCAGATCTTCAAAGATATCAGCAACAAAAGATAATATTTTCATTTGACATACCCTCCTGTATTTTCATTTATATCTATTTTAACCTAAAATCTTTTCTTTCAGAGGCATATGTTCCATTGTTAATGAAGATGTAACAAATCCGGGCATTTCTTACAAGGGTCCGTTTTTGTATTTCTTATAGAACTTATCAATGTAATCCCCGACTTTCAGCTCCACGTAACTATGATCACCGTAAGACTCGAAGGTACTGTCGTGATAAGACTCTTCAAGGAATGACTGAAGTATTTCTGTCTCCTTGCAGTTTAAGATGCTGATGATCTGAATCTCATTTCTTCTAAGAAAAAGAGCAAAACGTAACAGAATAAAATCTATGGTCATTGAATTGATCTTTACACTGAATTCTGTGATCATAAATCTCTTTGCGCTGCATTTTATCCTGATGGTTCCATCACTTGTTATAAACGTTACATAAAGCCACTCACCTTCCTTGACTTCCACAAGAGAGGATCCTAATTCCGACTTCAGGCGATTATTAATAGGCATAAATATAATCCTTAATAATTCCTTCTTTTCGTAGAATTTGTCCATGTTCACAATTACACCTCTTTTGTTTACAAATTGTTTTAATGTTTTAATTGAGAATGACTTTCAATTTTGTACAATCTATGTTAATATAAGTTCATAACACACACACAACATATTTCGAAATACGAAAACATAAGTATTTCAACTTTCCCCCTTTTATACGATTATGTATACAACAGTGTATAGACCCTTGAGTTTCCCCGACTCAAGGGTTTTTCCCTTGCCCGGAAAACATATGGATTAATCTGTAATTTCAGAATTCTTCTCTTTCTTTTATTTTACACTATTCATACTTCGAAATCCTGATATTCCATTAAATTATATGCTCAGCCAAACGATCAGCTGAAAACGGATCTATCCGGACAGTATACTATCTTTCATCCTATAAAACTCATCAGTTTCAGTTCTTTTTAATGATTTTTTGTTAAGATAATACCATAGCTCATCAGGATATTTCATTTAAATCAAAAACATTTGAAGATTGTTCCCTGATGTACTATAATGAAATAGAAATCCAGAGTATAATGATATGAATTAAGAGGAGATGTATAAATGAATATGACAGAAATCAAAATGATAGATATTTCAGAAGACGGATACCAGGAATTCAATGACCTACTAGAAGGTAACGAAATTGAACCTAAGATTGTCAGACTAGCACTTGCAGGATTTGGATGCAGCGGACCTAGATTTGGTCTGATGGTAGACGATCCTACTGATAACGATGTAGTAGAAGTTGTTAAAGACATCACTTTCATCGTGGCAAAAGATCTTTATGATGAGTATGAAGGATTTGTAATCCTATCAGATGAAGAGAATTTTGGTGGCGGTATGTCACTAAGACCTAAGAAGATCGATGATGAAGCTGGATGCTCAACCTGTGCTACAGGATGTGCTGTTTAAATTTTATAGATAAGGGAGAGTATTAAATGGAAACACTGAACAAAGAACTACTTACCATGAGTGATTCTGCATATGAAGAATTCCTGAACTTTCTAAGATCAAATAATGTTGAACAGAACAACATTAGAATAAGCCTTGCGGGCTACGCATGCAGCGGTCCGAGATTCGGACTTCTGGTAGATGAACGTAAGGATGGAGACATGGAAACAACTATAAAGGATTTGACCTTTTATGTGGAAGCCGGACTGTTTAACGAGTTCGATGGTTTTCAGATTCTCTCTACTGAAGAAAACATGGGACAAGGAATGGTTCTAAGACCGAATAAGGTTTCTGAATCAGACTGCGGATCATGCAGCAGCTGCGGCTGATATAAAACTCTAATTAAACAACAATAAAAAAGGATTGATGCATTTCTGGGTTCTTTCTGGGGTTTGGGTAAATATTGAAAAAGCAGGTGTAAAAA
>CAZXUT010000109.1:0-6423 GCA_964643785.1 uncultured Proteiniclasticum sp. | reverse complement strand
GGATTTTCTCATAATTCATGGGGCTTTCCTATGTGCTTCCTATTTGACGCTTACAAGTAATATAACAAGAAGGTCTGTACAATCCATTATGATTGTACAGACCTTCTTGTTATATTTTACCATTTCTGATTTTCAATTCTTTTAAGATGTTCCAGTCGTTTATCGGACATCTTCCTTCTTTTTCTTCTTTTGATATTATTGAGCGTTCTGATTCCTAAAATCAGGATGATCAGGATGACTACAATACCGAAAAAGAGTGGCATAATTCTCTTTAATATACTATTTTCTTTGATTTCATTAAGAATATCTGAATCTTCTAATTGTGCTTCTTCCAGCTCCGCTTCCGTAAAAACAATATCGTTCTCGCAGATCAGATTGATTTTTCCGATCTCTTCGCCATCAATCAGTACATTAACCGTATCAATAACATCACCGGATTTACGATTCTCTTCAATAACAATATCATTAAATACCAATACCGGTGAAGGCTCACTCTGATCCGCAGTGACATAATGAAAATCATCACTGGCAACTAGAGTCTGTTCCTCTCCATCAGGTAGTACAATTCTTTTCATTTCCTGTCCTTTTTTGTACAGGAGATGCACTGAAGTGTTTTCAAAAGCCCATTCATATAGTTCCTTGCTTTCAGTCCAATAGGTGCTCTGATTTACACCTTTGACAATAGATACTACAAGCGCGCGTCCATCTTTTTCTGCCATTGATGTGTATGAATATCCTGCTTCGGGTGTCCAACCTGTTTTCCCCATGACCACAGGTTCATAGTAATACTGACTGGTACTTCTCATCATATCATTCTTATTGGTTGCCCATCTGTTCATGTCTGTAAGAAGATTCGTCAGTGGAAGCATATGACTTCTGACTTGAGCAATTTCAACCAGCTTCTCATTTTTTCCAGCTTCAGCAGTCATGAGCGCTAAATCTCTAGCCGTAGTTGTATTATTGTCACTGCCCTCAGTAAATAGGCCAGACGGATTATAGAAAGCAGTATTTACAGCACCGATACTATGTGCTCTTTGTGTCATCAGCTTTCCAAACTCTTCTATGCTGCCAGATACTTCTTCAGCTAGAATTTCAGCTGCGTCATTGGCAGAATGAAGCATGAGTGCGTAGAGCAAATCAATCACCTTGATTTCTTCGCCTTCTTTAAAACCCATGGAAGCACCTTTCGCAAAAGGTGGATTCGGACCAACGGTTACTGTTTTTTCTAAATCCAGCATTTCTATTGCGAGCAATGCTGTCATGATTTTCGTTGTCGATGCTATCAGATTCTGTTGTTCGCTTTGCTTATCATAAAGAACAACACCGGTTTCTGCGTCCATGACAACAACGGATTCCGAAAAGGTTTCCGGTGGTGGTATCTTCGTATTGGTAGCAGCACCAAACACAGTTTGAATTGTTAATGTGCTGAAAATAATTGTTAATCCTAGTATTTTAGATATTTTATTTCTGTTATGTCTCAATTCCCCCACCTCGCTTTTATTATTATAGCAAATATCATTATAGAGCACTATAAAAAATTGAAAATAATGCATAATATAAGTAAAGTTAAAAAGTATACATAGGAGAAAAAATGAGATTATTCAATATAAAGAAGAGTAACATCAAAGTTCGAACCAATAGGATAATACTATGTGCAATTCTTGGTCTTTGTCTAATCAGCTCCACCGGCTGTAGCGCAAGTGATGATAATCTGTTTCTGGAAGAAGAGACCGCTGAGGATATTATTGTAGTGGAAAAGGAAACAGACGAAATTTTGGATATAATTGTTGAGATCAAGGGAGAAGTACAAAAACCAGGAGTCTATGCGATGCCTGTCAATTCGAGACTAAATGATCTGCTTGCTGTCTCTGGCGGTGTATCAGCCTTCGCAAACCTGAGAAATGTCAATCTGGCTATGAAGATTGAAGATGGAGAGTCCTTCTACATTCCTTCCATTCACGACG
This sequence comes from uncultured Proteiniclasticum sp., assembly GCA_964643785.1. Lineage (GTDB taxonomy): Bacteria > Bacillota > Clostridia > Clostridiales > Clostridiaceae > Proteiniclasticum. The sequence continues at coordinate 4,459 of CAZXUT010000109.1, read as the reverse complement.
AGGAAGAAGAGATTGTTTTAGGTGATCAGAAACAGGAAGATGGTAAAATAGATCTTAACAAGGCATCAAGAGAAGATCTGATGAGTGTTACAGGAATAGGACCTGCCACAGCTGATAATATCCTGGCTTATAGAGAAGAGGTCGGAAAATTCAATTCTGTAGATGAACTTGTTCATGTCAATAGGATAGGGGACAAGACCCTTGAAAAAATACGGGATTTCTTCATTGTAAAATAGTATCCCAGGCAATAAAAAACGGGAATCGTTTTGATTCCCGTTTTTTATTATCCCATGCGCTCTAGAACCTCTGCTTCAGCAATGGGGAGGATCAGGCGTTTAATGTTTCCTTTAAAAGCTCAATTCCTTTTCTGATTCTTTCTAGAGACTCTTCTTTACCAAGTACATCGGCTGCTTCAAATGCTCCACCAGGAGTGAACTGTTTCCCGGTCAGCGCAGTTCTTATCGGCCAAAGCATCTGTCCATTTTTCATGCCCAGTTCTTTGACTTTTTCCAGAACAATTACATGAAGGTTGTCGATAGTCCAATCTGAAGAAGAAATGTCTTCAAGTACTGGAAGTATGGTCTCCAGAGAGGAGAGCGCAACTTCACTGTTGGTTTTCATTTTCTTATGCGTATACATTTCTGTAGAATATTCAGGTAGGGCATAGAAAAAGTCCAGCTGTCCGGTGATTTCACTTAACACTTCTACTCGTGTATGAAGAATAGCGGCGATCTTCATCGTATCCAGCTGCTTGTCTTTGATGTCTTCTAAAATGTATGGAAGTGCAAGCTCATGGAACTCTTCTAATGACAGCTTCTTGAGATATTCACCATTCATCCATTTCAATTTTTCAGAGTCGAAAATTGCAGGACTCTTGTTGATATTCTTGTATTCAAATACTTCTACAAGTTCTTCTAAAGTGAAGATTTCCTGGGTTGTACCTGGATTCCATCCCAATAAGGAAATGTAATTAAGTACAGCTTCTTTCAGATATCCTTTTTCAAGAAGGTCTTCAAAGGAAGCATCACCAGTTCTCTTGGATAGTTTATGCTGTGCATCTTTCATGATCGGTGGGCAATGCACATAGACAGGGACATCCCATCCGAAAGCCTCATAGAGCCTGTTGTACTTCGGTGAAGACGAAAGATATTCGCTTCCTCGAACCACATGGGTGATTTCCATGAGATGATCATCAACTACATTTGCGAAATTATAGGTTGGAAGACCATCGCTCTTCAGCAGTACCATGTCTTCCAGTTCTTCATTATCAACCGCAATTGTTCCGTAGATGACATCTTCAAACTTCGTTACACCTTCAGTAGGGTTGTTCTGTCGTATTACATAAGGAAGTCCATTCTGCAGGTTCTCTTCCACTTCATTATCACTTAAAGAGCAGCAGTGCTTATCGTATTTAAATGGTTTCTTCTGTGATTCCGCATTTTCTCTTAGCATATCCAATCGTTCTTTTGAACAGAAGCAGTAGTACGCTTCCTTTTTTTCTACAAGCTTTTCAGCATACTCTTTATAAATATCTCTACGTTCGCTCTGCACATAGGGTCCATATTTTCCACCGACATCCGGTCCTTCATCATGAATCAGTCCTGTTTCTCTTAATGTATTAAAAATAACTTCGACAGTACCCTCTACATATCTTTCCTGGTCTGTGTCTTCAATTCTTAATATAAAGTCTCCACCTTCATGTTTTGCAATCAGATATGCATATAATGCAGTTCTTAGATTACCCACATGCATGTATCCTGTTGGACTTGGGGCAAATCTTGTTCTTATTTTACTCATAGTGTCCTCCTTACAGATTAAAAGAAGTTTCAGCCACGAGCCAAAACTTCATTGTCAGTTTTAATTATACTATTTAGAAGTTTTCTGTCAATTGGTTAGTGGGATTACTTCTTTTCCATTTGCCGCAAAAACGATACTGCCCATCTCTTCTGTCAGAAGAGTTTTTGCACCAATATTACTGTACCGCTCTAGAATTTCAGGGGAGGGAAGATTGTGGTCATTTCCAAGACCTGAAGTTACAACAATGTACGTAGGCCCAACTTTCTCAAGAAAAGGCTCTGAACTTGAGGTCTTTGAACCATGATGAGGGGCTTTGAGTACATCAGATTTAAGCTCAGCACCTGTTCTGATCACTTCAGTTTCAACAATCTCTTCCGCATCTCCAGTAAAAAGGAAAGCATTGTTTCCAACGACTAGTCTCATGATGGAAGAATAATTATTCGGGTTCAGATAGCTGTCTTTATTGGGTGATAGAATCTGCAGCATGATGCTTTCGCCAAATTCAAATTCCATACCACCTTTTAATAAATTGCGAGGAGTATTCTTCTCATCTAGTGCAGTGGTCATTCTGATGAAAGATCTCGTGACGAGTTCTTTATCGGGCATATAAAACTCACCGATCTCAAATTCAGAAAGCACTTCGCCCATACCACCTATATGATCCTCATGGGGGTGCGTCAGAAAAACAAGATCGAGTTTTTCTACATCATAGGTTTTCAGATACGCTATGATCGTACTAGCATGTTCCTCTTCTCCTGCATCTATGAGGATATTTTTATCATTTATTTCTATGAAAATTGAATCTCCTTGACCGACATCGATATAGTGCACTTTCACTGGTGTCTTTACAGACTGTATTCTTGTAACGTCTGTGGATTTCTCCACACCCACAATTCCATAGTCAAGAAAGAAATAAATCCCTACCAGACTGAACAGTAATATCATAAAAAGAATCATGGGAATATAAGTTCTTTTTCTCATGGATACCTCCGGATTGTCTTTGAGTACATTTTACCATCATTCGCTTGATTTAAACAGATTTGATATACTATAGATTATTATAGTCACCTGAATCCTTTTGAATCATAAAAATACTTGGCAAAATCATAGGACAACTATGATTAATGCTTTATAATATATTGTACAGGAAATAGTAATCGATCATACGTGATCAAATATAGACAACAAGGAGTTTTAATATGCTGTTTGATATTGTAAGTAAGATCAGATTTGGACTGTCACTGATTCGTCTTTGGTTCAGTATGCTGGGGTCCAGGTCTTTAAAGAAGAAAGTGGATAGAGACACTTACTATGGAGAAGTATTCAGGCGAGCCCAGAGACATACAAAAGATCTGCTCAGAATTTCAAAAATGAATCTTGTAGTAGAAGGGCTTGAAAATATCCCAGATGAACCTGTGGTCTTCATGGGGAATCACCAGTCCTATATTGATATTTATGTCGCTTTTAGTTCCTTATCCAGGAGACTTATCCTCATTGGGAAGAAAGAGATTCTTAAAATACCCATAATCGGTAATTTAGGCCGCGAGATGAACGTACTCTTCCTTGATCGAGATAATCCTCGTGAAGGATTAAAAACGATTCTGGAGGCAATCAGGCTCATTAAAGAGGAACGTTTCGATGTACTTATCTATCCTGAAGGCACAAGAAGTAAGACAAGCGAAATGGGAGAGTTCCATAAAGGCAGTTTTAAGATCGCACAGAAATCCAAAGCGCCGATCATTCCCATGGTTGTGAATGATGCATACACGGTGTTTGAAGACACTTATAGAGTCACTCCTGGTGTTGATGTCCATCTCAAGTTTCTTCCACCTATCTATCTGGATGAACTAAGTGCAGAAGATGCAAAGAATATTGATCAGGTGCTTAAAGACATCATACAGAAAGAACTGGATCACATCAATTCATAATAGGGAACACAAAAACAGCTGCATCACTGCAGCTGTTTTTGTATCCCATATTCTATAATTTGATATTTCGGTCAAGTGGCTGTGATAGTGAGATAAAGGTATCTGTTCTCTGTACACCACTGATGATATTGATACTATTAAGAAGCAGATCCTGCAGATGAGAAATATTCTTACAAACAAGTTTTGTGAATATAGAATAATCTCCTGTAGTATAATGCAGTTCTACAATTTCATTGATATTCGCTAATTCGTCTATGGCTGCCTGGAAAGATGAACTCTTGTCCAGATAGATTCCGACGAAACAGCAGACGTCATAGCCCAGTTTAGGCATATCCAAAAGAATCTTTGTTCCTTTGATAATGCCAAGATCTTCCATCTTCTTCATTCTTACATGGATTGTTCCACCTGAAACGTGACACACTCTTGCAATTTCAAGATATGGTGTTCGAGCGTCTTTGATGAGAATTTCCAATATCTGAAGATCTAGATCATCTAAATTGATTCCCGTATTACTTGTCATAATGCACCCCCATAATTCGATATAACTTATTATATCAAATAAAATGACATAAAATAGTAATATCGTAAAAAAAATATTCTTTTTCCATGAAATTTATAATACACACTTTTTAATAATTTGTAAAGAAGTGTTTTCAAATTGAAATATTTATCTTTCTTGTGTTAATTATTAAAGTAACTTCCGGTTGGAAGAGAAAAAAAGGGTGAAACGGAAG
>CAZXUT010000108.1:0-6576 GCA_964643785.1 uncultured Proteiniclasticum sp. | reverse complement strand
GTATCCTTCAAGCAGGCTGTGCTCGGAATGTGGTTCTATCAGAAAGGATCTGAAGTTATCTGATAGAACATACATATGCGATGAGTGCGGTTTCGTCATAGACAGGGACAGGAACGCCAGCATAAATCTTCTGAATGCGAAAGTCTACACTGTAGCACCATAACGCTATTGTAGATGTGTACCGATGGCTAGTCGGGAATTCACGACTGTGGACTGTACAAGAACTTGTGAGTAGCCACTCAGGAAACTGAGGCGAAAGCATACAGGAAGAAGCAGTAAAAGTCTCGATGTGGATATTTGTCCATATTTTGAGTAGCAGACTCATGAAAATGAAGTTAAAAGGTAAAATCGTCCTCATTACAAGTCTGATTATTATACTGGCCATCGGTACACAATCCCTGATCAGTACCATCACCACCACCAGATCTCTTGACCGCGTCATTGAAATGCAGATGAAGGATCAGGTGGAGAACCTGAAAAGCGAATATCTTTCTGCCCAGGATGTGGTGGGCATCACCAAAGAAGCCCTCAATGATAAAGTCATAGCCTTATCTAGAAGCATCGCTGTGATGATCCGTGAGGATCAGAGCTATCTGGAAACAGAAAGAATGATAGAACTGGCCAGAATCCTAGAGGTGGATGAAATCCATGTCACTGATGAAGAAGGAGTCCTACTCTATGGTAATATCCCGGATTTCTTCAACTTTGATTTCAAAGAAACAGAGCAGACTGTGCCCTTTATGGATCTGATCAACCAGAATAATGGTTACCTGGTACAGGAACCCACACCACGTGGAACCGATGGAACCCTCTTCCAGTATTTCGGTGTAACCAGACTGGATACACCAGGAGTTATACAGATTGGTATGGAGCCTAAAGCCATACAGGCGCTACTGGAAAACCTGGACATTCAAAGAACAATCTCTACTTTAGATATAGGCAATGGTGGCTTCGCCGCCATCCTTTCCTCCACCGGAGAAATTCTCAATCACAAGAATCCGGAGCTCATAGGCAAGGCAGCCACAGATGTGCCATGGATGAATCCTGTACTGTCAGCAAAAGACAGCATTCAGACCGTCACCGTGGATGGAGTCTCCTACTATGCGCTGGCAAGCGAAAGTGAAGAGCGCACCTACCTTGTAACCTATCCAAGAGCAGCTATCCAATTAATCGTAAGAAACAACAACCTCAACAATGCAGTAGCCGTGGTGCTGTCAATACTTATTCTTGTCACTGCACTTTCCTTCGTCATCAGCAAATGGGTCTCCAAGCCTCTTGCGAAGATGGAAAAAGCTATGGAACAGGTTGGTGCCGGAGATTTCACCGCCACCATGACCTATGCTTCCAAGGATGAAATCGGTGTGCTTAGTGAACGTTTCATGACCATGTTGGGAAATATCCGAAAACTCATTAAAGGTACCGTTATAAGCTTTGACGCTGTTGCAGATACCTCAGACAAAGTCATGGAGAATGTGGATGGACTTCTGTCTTCCAGCAAGGAAGTCACAAGAGCAGTGGAAGAGATTGCTCAAGGCTCCATAGAAACAGCTACCGGTGTCAATGAACGCCTTATAGCCGGCCAAGACTTAGGTAAAAGCATAAATGTCCTATCAGGAAGCCTTGAAGGAGTCAGGAAAATTTCTGAAAACATGGTTACTTCAAATAGAGAAGGAAGACAAAAGATTGAAAGTCTTCAGAGTGTCTTCACTCAGACTGTGGAAAACACCAACGAAGTGGCACACAATGTATATGAGCTTAATAAGAGCACAAAATCTATTGAGAATATTCTAAGCACAATCAAGAACATCTCAGAGCAGACCAATCTTCTGGCCTTGAACGCTTCCATTGAAGCAGCAAGAGCAGGAGATGCCGGAAGAGGTTTTGCAGTGGTTGCAGATGAGATTCGAAAACTGGCAGAGCAATCCTCCCATTCTGCAGAGGAAATTAATTCTATCATCACAGGCATCGTCTCCATCGTTTCTGTAACCAGCAGAACCGTAGAAGACACTAAAACCTCTGTGGATTCTGCGAAAGGAAACATATCTGAGACGGTTCAGGTCTTTGACCAGGTGGATCAGAATGTCAATGAGCTGGAGAGCATTCTTAAGGAATTTATTAAAGAGACAGGCAATATGGATGTGTTAAAGAACGATCTCATCGCCTCATTAGAAGCCATGGCGGCAATCAGCGAAGAGTCTGCAGCCTCCACAGAAGAGATCAGTGCATCCTCGGAAGAGCAGTACGCAAGAATTTCAGAGATTGGAGCGGAAATGGATTCATTAAACCGTGACATCAGCAGCATTCAGGAAGAGCTGAGTCGTTTTAAAGCATAATAAAGAATCAGGAAACATAGAAGAAGAAAATTACGAAAAGATAGAGAATGAATGAGAGAAAATGAATAGATGATTCTGAACCGAAAATAATAACGACTGTTCCAAGCAACTGATACTTTCAGTATCAAAAGGTACATCATCCCTCAATTATTTAAGTCTTTCCACATTTGCCCGTATAGTCAGGATTTCAAATCCTCTGACTGTGCGGGCTCTTTTTTTTGCTTAGGATATCCTCGCACAAATCAACTGATCTACATTATTCTCCTATCAGACTGGCAGATCTCTCACAAATCATCCCTGCATACTATTCTCAAAATAAAAGATACCGATGCATATATTTCACTTATGCATCGGTATCTTTATAAATGTATTATTGGACTTATACCTATTCAACAAAATTCATCAATGGTATTACTAGAGGCGGCATATCAGCTTCTGCAGTAATCATTGTAATAAGAGGCCGCAAATAACTATAAAGAATTGCAGGGGAATTTTGTTTAAGCATATTGTTTAGGAGTTTCGTATTCTTTTGCAGGTCTTCGTCCCATGTAAAAGAACCCTCTATGGCCATTTCAATTTTAAATGGAACTTCCTTTAACTCTTTAGTACTGAATATCCCAACTGTCAGGTTGACTATTGCCTGATGTGGATTCCCATCAGAGTTTCTGATTACATTGACACTATTGTTGATCTCAAGAGCTATCGCTTCCTCAAAATCATATTCCTTATTTGTTTCGAACTTGATTTGAATGAGTTTAGGTTTTCCGTCTATCTTGAAATTACTTTCTTTCACTTATATTCCCCACCTTTATGCTGGATCAGCCATTGTGTTATTTACTGATATAGGTTTAGTGGTGTATCTATCAGCATATTTATGATTCGACTGAAATCTTATTCCAGTTTTGATTTTTTTATTTACTCCGCTACGAGAAATGTCTTCAACACTAAATCTGACAGTTCCAGCAGTATATGGATTGGATCTTTTTTTCATCAGTTCTGAAGCCTTTGAATAATAATTTGTGTATGCTTTGACACCTATTCTATCTTTCGATCTTTGTAACATTTCAACAAACCACTTCGGATCAGCTTTGATTTTCCTTAATATGTCATCATGAGCTCGATCTTGAACTTGATGATTTTCATACCGAGTGATTGTTGCTCCACCCCAGCATAATACTTCAGAGAATTCTTTTTGACTTATACCATACTGCTCTCGTATATCTCTAATATCATTCGAAGTTAAGAGACCCATTTTCTTCCTATATGAATCTTTCTGACTTAAACTATTCTTTCTCATCATCTCTTCAGTTTCAGTATACTCATCCAGATTTGAGCAGTATTCATACTCTGCTTCAAAATCGATATTTTCATTTTTGAAGCTTCCTCTTTCTTCCATTTTAACTGTAGCGACCTCATGTTCTTCCATACATGTATAACACATTTTAACTTCATTATTCATTTTGTTCATCTGCTCCCTTATAAGGAAATTGTTTTTGAGTAAATTGATGCAAAGCGTAATGAAATGACATGACTTGTACAATCGGTTGCGTTAAGAATTTATCTTCATCCTCAACTCTGATTTTAATATAAACATCATCACCATAGCTTTTCCCGAAAATCCTGAATTCCAACTTCCAAGGAAGATCTCTATCTAGTTCTGTTTTAATATAATTTTCAACTATGATCAATGAGAGCTCTCTTTTTAGAACCATTACTACATCTTCATCAGGAAATAGACTATTGATTGTGAATCGATTTGTATATCTTTCATTTCTATGTTCATCAGAAAAGCTGTCTACTTTTAATCTTACAACAACACCATCATGCTGTAGTGCCAGTAACAGTTTTCGGAGATAATCTACAATCTCAATTTTTGATTCAATTCTCTTCTTAATACTTATTGTACTCATTATAACACTCCATAAAATGAATTCAACCATATTTGGTATCAAATGATTCCAAATACGGGTTATTTTTGTAATAATCAACAGCTGTAATTTGCGAATCGTATCGTATAAATAATATGATCAACAGCTATATTATGATATTTTACAGTGATATTTATTCACATCAAATAATTCAGAAACAAGAAAATGAAAATGACAAATCGGGATGAGAGTATTAAAGCTCATCCCGGTTTGTCATTTTGCAATTCTATCCGGAGTGGATAGAGAAGACCTCTACAAGCAGTTGAATTAACCTGTCAATTCAGTTATGTTTTATCTTATTCGTCCATGACACTCACAATCTTCAGTTCCTTAGGCAGTGGTCCATGATTAATCCATGCACGCACCATCGCGTTGAAGAGATCAGGCGCTTCCAGATTCCAGCCATGTCCAAGTCCCGGTGCGATGTATCCCTTTGCCTCTGGAAGAATTCCAGGTAACATATCAACTGCCTGCAGAATGATCTTTGATTCTTTCCCACCCGCGCAAATAAGCGTCGGAATAGGTATCTTTTCTAATACATAAGATACTTCAAATCCTACCACTTCTTTATAGATGGTGCGATAAGTCATCATCGACATTTTCATGAAATTCTCAACGAAAGCCACCTGTTCGTCTGATGTAAGTTGCAGATACTTCGCTTGTTTTTCAAGAGATTTTCGAGATCTTTTGGATATCGATATCAACCAAAGTTGTGGTTCAAGTAGAAACCGATTAGGAATAGGTGAAGATGTGACCCCGCTTAAGATAGTACTATCCAAGAGACTGGCATGATGTTCGATGAGAAACAGACCGATATAAGCTCCGAGGGATAATCCTACGATATGTGCCCGTCCGTTTGTGGCACGGGATTCGATGAGTTCTGCAATCTGATGGGCAGTATCCGCTAGAGAGATCCAAGGAACATGAATACTATTACCATGGCCGGGTAAGTCCACACTAAGACAGTGGAAATCAGGCAGCATAGAGACCTGCCTCCACCACATCCAGCTACTTGTTCCTACTCCATGTAGAAAGACAATGCTCGGTGCTCCAATCTTTCCGCTTTCTTCGACATACAGCTGCATGACAGCTCCTTTCAGTCATGGATTACTCCTCAACCATATATATTTTCTCCACATAGGTTTCTTCGAAGAAAAAATCTGTTCCACAGGGATCTTAAATAAGTTTACAATCAGATTTCTACAACTAGAGGTAATTTCATGTTTTTCTTCAAACTGATAAATTACCCAGAGGAAGCGCTAGAAGCGATTTCAATCAGCATCCGTTATTTAATTTTCACAACCACATTCCCGACCTTGTGTCCTTTTTCAACATAGGAATGAGCTTCCTGAATCTCTTCAAGAGGATAAGTACGGTCGATGACAGCTTGCAGCTTACCCGAAATAAACCATTCTTTCAGCTGGTCCAGCTGCTCTTTTGTCTCCTTGGCAACATCCAGAGCGCCTACAGTAATGTGCTTACCCTCCTTATAGGTCAACGAGTTCAACTGCTTCCTGCTCAGCTTTCCTACCGCATCAAAAACGATGTCATATTGCATGGTCCTGTCCCAGAAACCTGCATAAGTATAGTCCAGGAATGTGTGTGCTCCAAGTGAGCGTATCAGTTTTTCATTCTTACCACTACTCACAGCAGTGATCTTAAGACCCCTGTTTTTTGCTACTTGGACAGCTGAAGTTCCAACTGCTCCTGATGCTCCATAGATCAGAATGGACTGGCCACGCTTAGGATTTGTCTTATCCAAAAAGTACAGCGCTGTAGTCCCTCCAAATAATAATGACACGGCTTCATCAAAGGAGGCACGCTCAGGTATCCTCGCTATGGCAGTGGAATCTTTTACGGTGATGTATTCGGCATAACATCCTGCTTTAAAACCCTGGGAACACCCAAATACACGATCTCCACTCTTAAAAGAGGTCACGTTTCCTCCTACATGCTCCACGATTCCGGCATAAACATTTCCAAGGATGGGATTTCTAGGTTTGTTCCATCCAAGAACCGCTCTCATGACAATTTTAAGCGGTCCATCCACATCCAGTGTTCTTGTCCGGATGTCGCCTGAATTCACGGCTGTCGAATATATGTTGACAAGAACCTCATCCGCTCCTGGAACTGGTTTAGGAACATCACCGATCTTGAGCACTTCTGGTGGACCATACCCTGTACATAGTACCGCTTTCATGTTAACCCCTCCAATTATTAATAAATACGAAAATACCTTCCGTCTGATCAGAATATCCAGTTACATTGAACAAAATCGCTTCGCGATAGTTCTTTGACTTAATCTTATACTAACG
>CAZXUT010000107.1:0-7083 GCA_964643785.1 uncultured Proteiniclasticum sp. | reverse complement strand
ATCCTGAGATGGTGGTTTCAAATTGGGTGCAATCTAAACACAATTCTGAGGGGGTGATGATCATGGCAGGAAGGCGAAAGGAACCTGTTGACCTAATACTGATCAAGGGCAAGTCAAATCATTTGACCAAAGAGGAAATTGAAAAACGTCGAGCTGCTGAACTGACCGCACCGACAGATAATATAAAGTATCCAAAATATTTGCCGAAGGAACTTAGAAAAGAGTACAACTACTACTCGAAGATTCTTTTTGAGCTAGGTATATTTTCAAATCTTGATGTAGATACCCTATCTAGATATCTGATGGCAAGACAAGAGTATTTGAAAATTTCATTAACACTCAATGAGACCAATCCAGTTGTTTGGATTGATGGAATGCAACAACCGAATGAAGTGTACGATAGCCTAAGAGTGCAGCTTAATACATTTCATACACATTGCAGACAGCTTGCCTCAGACCTGGGGCTGACAGTATCAAGCAGGCTTAAACTTGTAATACCAAAGGCGCCTGAAAAGGAAGCTGAGGTGAGTGAGTTTGAAAAGAGGTTCAGTAGAATATAGGCCTTATCCAGATAATTATCCCCTGAAAGAGATTCTTATAAATTACTCGCATGATGTCATAAGCGGTCCATTGGCTCATGAAACATGTATCAAGCACAAATGGGCTTGTATGAGATTTCTAAGAGATATAGAAAGAGAAGGCACCGAAAGTTTTCCGTACATTTTTTATGAAGAAGAAGCTTTAGAGTTTCTAAATTGGATGAAACTTTTTAAACATACAAAAGGGGTCCTGAAGAAGACCAGAATAGATCCTCACATAATCCAGCAATTCATCTTTGGTAACATCTACGGTTGGTACCATATGGACACTGGTTACAGGCGATTCACAAAAGGATACTGGCAAGTTGGAAGAAAAAACGCAAAGACTCAAAGCCTTGCAACTGTAGGAACCTATGAACAAATGGGATTCACAGGGGATGTTGCTGAGGTTTACGTTGCAGCACTCAACAGAGAACAATCAGATATTTTGTTTAATGAAACACAGTTGATGCTTGACGGATGTATGGAGTTGGAAGGTAAATATGAGATAAAATACAGCACGATTACACATTTGAAAACAGGCTCAACCTTCCAGGCACTATCGAGAGAAACCAGAAAATCTGGAGACGGTAAAAACCCGCAATGTGGCCTTATTGATGAATATCATGCACAACCTACCACAGAGGCATATGACATCATTGATTCTGGTATGGGTGCGAGGCCGGAACCACTTCTTTTTACTATTACCACAGCTGGGTTTAACCTAGATTATCCATGTTACACCACAGAGTATAAGTTAATTAGCGATATTCTCAATCCTGATCTGGATAAGGAGCTGGATAATTACTTCGCCATGGTAAATGAGTTAGACGCTGGAGATGATCCATTTGATGAATCTGTATGGATTAAAGCAAATCCCATTCTAGCATCATATCCAGAAGGCATGAACTCACTTAGAAGGTTTGCGTCAGAGGCAAAACTGGCACCGGAAAAGATGAGGAATTTTCTCACGAAAAACATGAACATGTGGATTGATAGTCCAGAAGATGGGTATGTGGAATTTGAAAAGTGGAAAGCTTGCCAAGTTGACAAAATACCATTCGATCTCACTGGCCACGAAGTATATGTTGGAGTGGACTTATCAGATAAAATTGACTTATCATCAGTAGGTTTTGAAATACCGTATAAAACTGAGGATGGAGAAGAATATTACATTGTAAAGTCACATAGCTTTATACCAAAAGAAACGATGTATAAAAGAGAAAGACTTGAGAAGAAACCGTATGGGAAATGGGCCAAAGACGGATACATCACTGCAACAACTGCTCATAATGGGGAGCTTGTGGATTACAGAGAGATTACGAAGTACATCGTGAATGAGCTTAATAAGCATGACTGGACCGCTGTATACATGTGTGTGGATCCTAGAGGAGCGACACAGTTCATGTTAGACCTGGCAGACTTGGGATATGAGGTACTTGATATTTATCAGAGCAATTCTAGCGTTCATGAGCCTACTTCCCACTTCCGGGAGATGGTCCAAATTGGAAGAATCATGTTTGAAGAAAATCCAGTGCTTGATTATGCCATTCAAAACTGTAGAGTAGTGACGGACACAAAAGGGCAAATAAGGCTGGACAAATCAAATGGAGCTGTGAAAAGAATTGACCCAATTGCTGCATTGATCAACGCGCATAAGCTTGGAATGAAGCATGTATTTAGGGTAAGGAGGCAGGAGCTGACAGATGAATTTTTTGAAGAAATATGGGGATAAAGTCCTGAAATACGGAAAGAAACTCCTGGACAAAATCAAGCAAGAAATAGGAGACCTAATGATCTACACAGGTCTTTTTTTGTTGCCAATAACTACATACCAGATTAGTCCTCTTGCAGCTTCTTACGTTTTCTCTGGAGTTCTCATCCTGGTAGGGACCATCATAATTAGGGCTAAAGGAGGTGAGAAGTAATGGGAATTTTTTCTAAAGCAATAACAAACACAAAGAACTATACATTTACTGATGATATGGATTTCCTTGCAGCTTTAAATCTTGCGAGAAGTGATCTGGACCCCAATAAACTTAAAGAAGCCGTTTATTTTACATGTATGAGGATAATGACAGAAGCCATCGCAAAGATTCCTATAAAAATCTACAAAGGCGATGAAAAGGACAAAGAACACCAAGTATACAAGCTTTTAGCGTTGAGACCGAATCCGTATATGACACCTTCTGATTATGCGAAAGCAGTAGAGTTTAACAGGCTTCATTGGGGTCATAGCGTCGTAGTTATCGACTGGAACAGAAGAACCGGAGAGTTGAGAGGTCTTTATCCTCTTAATATGCAGTTTGTTAAAATATTGGTTGATGATGCCTCGGTAATCAAAACAGGGAAACAAAAAAGTGCAACAGCAAAGCTTTATTATTTGTACACGGATCCAACAAATCAACAGGAATATCTATATAGGTCAGAAGATGTACTCCACTTCAAAGGGTTTACTCCAGATGGGATAATAGGGAAATCTGTTAGAAGCTACTTAGGAGAACTACTTGAAAACGCACAGAGCGCGCAGCAGTTTACAAACAAGCACTTCAAAGAAGGGCTCATGAGCAGAGTTGTAGTTCAATATACTGGAGATATCAACGAGACAAATCAGAAGAAGTTCCAAGAACAGTTTACAAGACTTAATGGTGGCACGAAGAACGCAGGCAAAATTATTCCAATACCATTGGGATTTCAGATGCAATCGATTGATAACAAACTAGTTGACTCTCAATTCTTGGACCTTAAAAAACTAACCGCGAGAGAAATCGCCGCAGCGTTCGGAGTAAAACCGCATCAGATCAATGATTTAGAAAAATCTAGTTATTCCGCAATAGATGCCTTGAATCAGCAATTCTATATCGATACCCTTCTGCCTGTTCTAACAGGTTACGAACAAGAATATTGCTATAAGCTTTTCGATGAAGACGAGCTCGTGAAACAAGGGTATAGAGCTAAATTTAATGTTGATGTTATCCTAAGAGCAACACTTAAAGATAGGATGGCTGCATATGCAAGCGGAATTCAGAATGGAGTTCTCACTCCGGCTGATGCTAGAGCAAAAGAAGATCTTCCATTTATCAATGGATCAGATGTTCTCTTGGTCAATGGTAATATGATTCCTGTACAGACAGCAGCTGGTAAGGGAGGTGAGAATAGTGAAGAATAAGAACAAATATTACGTTTTCAAAGCTTTTAAAGAAAAAGCTGAACTTTATATCTACGGTGAAATTACATCAGATAAATGGTATGAGTCGGATGTGACTGCAAATGACTTTAAGGATGAGCTTGCAAAACACAAAGGAAAAGACTTAGATATCTATATTAATAGCCCTGGTGGGTCTGTTTGGGAAGCTCAAGCAATCGTGAGCATGTTACAAAGACATGATGGAGTCAAGACAGCTTATATAGACGGCCTAGCCGCATCTGCTGCATCATTTATTGCGTTATCCTGCGATAAGGTTATAATTCCTGAAAACGCATATCTGATGATACATAAAGCCTGGGGAGTTTCCTGGGGTAACGCGGATGAACTTAGAAAACAAGCTGAGATGCTTGATAAAGTAGATGATGGAATTCTAGGAATCTACATGAAAAAAGCGAAAATTTCAGAAGATGAAATGAAACAGCTCGTAGCTGATGAAACATGGCTAACAGGAACGGAAGCTCTTGATGTTTTTGACATAGAAGGTGTTGAGAGCAAAGAAATTGCAGCTTGCGCTGATATGGAGATCGTAGCTAAGTATAGAAACACTCCGGATATTATCAGAAATCTAGAAGAACCTGAACCAGAAAAAGAACCAGAAAACAACAACCAGTTAATTAAAGACCTTGAAAGCTATTTAGCTCTTCAATAGGTCTTTTTTTATACAATTAATTATTTTGGAGGTATCAAAATGAAAAAACTAAGAGATCTTATTAAAAAGAAAAATGCTCTTGTGAACGAGGCTAAAGCACTACTTGAAGCAGGTAATGTCGAAGAAGCCAATGCTAAAACAGCTGAAATCAATGTAATCAACGCTAAAATTCAGGCAATTGTTGACCTTGAGGAAGCAGCAGAAGCCGGAAACGTAGAAGACTTCGATGATGAAGCCATTGAAGACAAAGCGAAGTCTCCTGAAAACAGAACGAAAGCGACCGCAGGATCCCTGAGAGCGACGATTAAAGCTTTGATGGGAAAAAAACTCAATGATGTTGAAAATGCTCTTGTAACTCCTGGTGCCAATGGCGAAGGATATCTTCTGCCAGAGGATGTTAAGACAAGAATTTATGAAATCATGAGAGACTACAAGTCCATGAGGCCTATTCTTGGGTACATCTCAACAAAGGAAATGTCCGGATCATTCCCTATCGAGAACTTTGAAACTGTTTCTGAACTTGTAGACTTCGCTGATAACGGAGACGACATTGCTGATGCTAATGATATTTCTTTCAGAAATATTGCTTTTGCTCTTAAGCAGAAGGGTGCGCTTATCGTTCTTGGGAATACATTATTGCAGAAAACTGATAATGATCTTATTGAATATGTTGCAGGTGTTTTCGCGAAGAAAGCCGTTATTACTGAAAACAAGATGGCATTTACTGCACTTAACCTTAACAAGACCAAGAAAGCGATTGCTGATGAAGCGGCTCTTAGAAAAGCTTACAACACTACCATTGATGAGTCTGTTAAGTTCGGCGCAGTAATTGTAACCAATCAGGACGGTTTTGACTTCCTGGATTCTCTTGTGGACTTGAATGGAAGACCCATGCTTCAGCCTTGGCCAACTGATCCGACCAAAAAGACTTACAAGGGAGTTCCTATTGAAGTTTTCTCCAATGCATTGCTGCCAACAACTGGAACATCTCCAACTGCGAAGGTCCCAATGTACGTTGGAAACCTGAAGATGGCTGCTGCCTTCGTAGATGATGGAGTATATCAGTTCGCACTGTCTGAACATGCAGGATTCAAGAAAAACGTAACACTTGCTAGAGTAATCGAGCACGTTGATTGCGTTCAGGTCGATAAATCCGACAAGGTTTACTTCGTTGGAGAGCTGACTATTTAAGGGAGTTAATCACTCCCTTTTCCTTTTTAGGGGGAGGTGGTTACATGGACCCATTATTGACAGTAACAGAAGTTAGAACCTGGATCACAGAGTATGACAATGAAGGAATTGAAGATCACAACATAAATAAATCATTGGAAATGCTCATAAAAACAGCTGAAGGTTACGTTAAGAACGCATGTGGAGAATGGTATAGGGATACACCGGAGCTTGCTGATGCATCAAGATTTATCATGATGACTTTAATCAAAGACTGGTGGGACAATAGAAGCTTTATACACGATACACCGAGAATCACAATGCAGCAAAGGCAGACGCTTCAAGGGCTTATTCTGCAAATACAGATGGGAAAGCCGGAGGTGATCTAATGAGATATAGACACCTACTTGAATTCGGAATACTAGAAACAGAGTATGATGAAAATAATTTTCCAGTAGTTGATGATAACGGTCAGCCTGTGAAGACTTTCATACCATTGAAAAAAGCCTATGGCAATGCAAACGAAGTTTTCGGACAAGAAAAATACCTCGCTAAACAGCAATACAATTCAGAGATTATTAAGTTCACGATCCACTATATCAGCGGTCTGAGTCCAGATATGTATATAAAGTTCAATGGAGAATTTTATGAGATGGTAGGACCTCCTGATAACGTTAAGTATCTTAATAAAGAGCTGAAGATTGAAGCTAGGCGGGTGGTTATCTAATGGCAATTGTCGTAGAAGGGTTTTTAGAGTTAGAAAAAGGTCTAGATGATATGCAAATATCTGACAAGAAAAAGAAAGATGTACTCTATAAAGCTGGGGACTATGCAAGGGTAAAAGTTACAGAAGCGACTTACAAGCGAACTGGAATGTTAAGAAGATCGTGGAAGCTAAGATATCAAAGAATAGATGGAAACCTTGCAATAAGGCTATATTCTGGTGTTCGACACGATATCTACAATGAATTTGGTTCTTCTAACAACAAGGCGCACATTGGATTTTTCAGCAATACGATAGACAGAGAAACGGATAGAGTTGTAAAGATTATGGTAGACGGGGTGATGAAATGATAGAGAATCAATTAAAACTTGATCTGAATGATTCAAGAATTACTAGTTTAGTCTCTAAAGCTGCAGATGGTAAACCTAATATTTATCTTCTACATGCCCCTGAACTTACCAAAGCCCCTTACATTGAATACGAAATCTTGTCTATAGCTGGAGAAATATACAGCGAAGGCGAAGAAGAAGAAACAAGTGTGAATATACAAGTTGACATCTTCACCTATGGATCATACGTGGCTTTACGTGACGCAGTAAAGACAGTGTTAAAAGAAAAAGGATATGTATTCCCTAATGTGGGAGGGTTTCAATCTCTCTATGAAGATGAGACGAAACTATATCATTGCGTACTACGTTTTATAAAGGAGATTTAAGATGAAAAAGCAGATTATCAAAAACATTGGTAAAGCTTA
>CAZXUT010000106.1:0-7543 GCA_964643785.1 uncultured Proteiniclasticum sp. | reverse complement strand
GTAGGTTGTCGCCGGTTACACAGCTCTAAGCGTAAGCTTAGGGCTTTTTTGTTGCCTTCTTTATTAAATGAGTTCACTTATCACATGAATATAGAGTGTATTAGATCTTCAGTAGAATTAAAAATCATCAGAAATCCAGACTTAGAAGAGAAGAAAAACAAATAAAAAGAAGTTCACCGTATCGAGTGAACTTCTTTCAAAAATCTTATTTTGTTTTGTAAGTCAGAACGGTTGTTACACCAGCCTCTACATCAATACCTACTTGAGGCTCGAAGCTCTTCAGGACATCCATGTCTGTAAAGATTACTGGAGTAACCAGTGAAAATCCCTTCGAAGTGATGAATTCCCGATCAATCTTTACGATGGGGTCTCCCTTTTTGACCATGTCTCCTTGCTCTTTCATTGCTGTAAATCCTTCTCCGTTTAAGGAGACGGTATCAAGTCCTATATGAACCAGAATCTGAACACCTTTATCCAGTGTCATGCCATAAGCATGCTTTGTACCGAATAGCATGGTCAGTTCACCATCAGCTGGAGCTACGAAGACATCTCCTGTAGGTTCAATAGCCAAACCGTCACCAGCCATTTTTTCTGCGAAGACCGCATCTGTCACATCTTTGATATCTATAGTCTTTCCTGTAACAGGTGCTACGATTGACCCTTCTTTTTTAAACATTCCAAACATTCTATTCACTCCTTCAATTTTGATCACTAAATTATCATTTCATCAAATTCGCTGATCTGATGAAATGTAATATCTATCATCTAATTCTACAATTAAACACTACATAATGCAATTCCAAAGCACTGCAATGAGGTGAACAACTTGTAAAGGTTAAATGAAGATGTAGATTTTTTCTATTCCAATACTATATAATCGAATTGTGATTTCCACTGCAAGACAGTTTGTAAAGGTCAAAACACTTGGATTATATGGTAAAATAAGACTGGTATGTTATGCATACGATTCAAGAAAAATGAATCTGCTTTGTAACTTAATAAAATAAGATATTTAATACAATGAACATAGATAACCGGAGGAAATTATGAAGAAAAAGAACATATTTGACAACAGCGGAGGAACTTATTACAGCAGTAAAAAGAAATCAAAAGGATTTCTTATTATATTTCTACTTGTGCTCGTCATCGGTACTGCACTCGGGGTTACCATTTACAAACTGATCGGTGAGGACAAATTCACATCTAAAACACCCATCGTGGTGGAGCAGGACAATGAAAATGAAGAGGAACCTATGCCTGAAGTGATAGAGGCCGACCCGATGGATCTCGTGGAAAATTCCAATCACATCCACAAGGCTGCGGACTATGCATATAGCACCAAGGATGTAAGAAACTGGATCACTGAAGTGGAGCCTTATGATGGAGAGAAAATTGCTTTCCTTACTTTTGATGATGGTCCAAGTCCACAAAATACAGCTAAAATACTTGATATACTGAAGGAAAAAGAGGCTGTGGCTACTTTCTTCATCATCGGATCAAGCATTGAAAACAGCAATTCATCTGGAGATGTACTCAACAGAATACTGGATGAAGGAAGTGCCATAGCGCTACACAGCTATACTCATGTCTATGAGAAACTTTATCCTGATAATACTGCAGACAAGGAATATATAAAACAGGAAATGGATCAGCTTCAGGAAAAAATCAGAGAAGTAACTGGAAAAGATCAATTCAAATCTCACGTGCTGAGATATCCTGGTGGTCATATGAGCTGGAAAGAGATTTCTGAAGCAGATGCTTACCTAGGAGAAGATGGAATAGAATATATAGACTGGAACGCCATGAACGGGGATTCGGAACCAACGGCCAGAAGACCAAAAGATCCGGAGGCCCTTGCTGCATTTGTCATGGAATCGCTTGTGTTTACCAGAGTGAAAGATGTGGTAGTGGTATTGATGCATGATGCCGAGAATAAAGGGATGACAACAGAATCACTTCCGATGATTATTGATACTCTACGAAGTGAAGGATATAAGTTTGGTATACTGAAATAAGAGGAAGGTGAAATGAATGAAGATACTTATTTGTGAGGATGAAGCTAGTATCAGAGCGTTTTTAAAAATCAATTTTGAGCGAAACGGTTTTTCGGTCATAGAAGCGGGAAGCGGTGAAGAAGCGCTCAGACTGACAGAACTCGAGAAGCCTCATGTGGCGGTGCTGGATGTGATGCTGCCTGGAATGGACGGGTTTGAGGTCTGCAGAAGGTTAAGAGAAACCCATCCGAACATCGGAATCATCATGCTTACAGCCAAAGGACAGGATCTTGATAAAATCTCAGGACTTGAACATGGTGCAGATGACTACGTGGTAAAACCATTTAATCCTACAGAGTTCATTCTGAGAACGAAAGCATTGATCAGAAGGCTGGAGGATGCAAAAGGAATAGAGGAAGAAGGAAAACTTCTTGTAAGCAGAGTTTTCACCATGGATAAGTATTCTCAGACACTGAGAAAAAGAGATGAATATATCGAACTCACACCAAAGGAATTTGCAATCATGAAGATCTTTCTGGAAAATGAAGGAAAGGCTTTCTCAAGAGATGAACTACTTAACCTGGTCTGGGGCTTCGACTTCATCGGAGACCCTAAAATTGTGGATGTGAATATGAGAAGACTAAGATCAAAGATTGAAGATAACCCTTCAGAGCCCCAGTACATAGAAACAGTATGGGGAACCGGGTATCGTTGGGGAAAAGAATAGAAGGAAATACAGGAAAGGTTAAAGGAGATTTATATGAGGTTGAGAAAAAGTCTGAAAGTCAGACTTGCCATAAGTTATCTGATCATCATTATAGTGACTTTGGTCATTACAGATTTCGCTTTAGCCAATGTTCTTCGTACCTATTTCAACAACAATGTAAGAGATACATTATATAATCAGCTTTCTGTAGCAACCGATACCTATGCCAGATATTATGCGGATGATACCCTGGAACAGAATGTAGCCAATGATGAAGATGCATTCTGGATACAGTCCAATTCTCAGGTGCAGATCATCAGTACAGAAGGTCTGGTGCTTCTGGATTCAACCGGAAACAGGCCACAGGAAGTCATGGAAGCGGAAGATGTCAGCCTTGCCCTGGAAGGGAGCAGAGGTTCCACCATCTATGCCCATCCTGACACTGGTGAAAAACTCATGGCGGTTTCAACACCACTGTACGGTAACAATGAAATCGTGGGCGTACTGCGTTTTATCACCTCTCTTAGAGGTGTGGAAGACTCCATGAGCATCATTATCACCAATTTCATCATCTTCGGTATTATAGTGATCCTCATCTCCACTTTCATCAGCAATATCTTGGGTATGAGATTCATAAGACCCATAGAAAAGCTAACGAAGACAGCGGAAATCATGGCTACAGGGAACTATAATGTAGTCAGTGTTAAAATGTATGAGGATGAAATAGGAAAGCTTTCAGATACATTAAATCACATGGCCAGTGAGATCAAGAAGAAAGAGGAACTGAAAAATGACTTTATCTCTTCAGTTTCGCATGAGCTTCGGACACCGCTGACCTCCATCAAGGGGTGGGCTGTGACGCTGAAGGATCCATCCACCGATTATCAGCTGCTGGAACAGGGGCTGGATATCATCTCTAATGAAAGTGACAGACTCAAGAGTATGGTAGATGAACTTCTGGATTTTTCAAAGTTTGTGTCAGGAAAGATTACGCTGAAGAAGGAAGTTATCGATGTGCGAGAGCTCTTTGACTTTGTCCATCACAATATGGAAGATCGGGCAAATCGGGAGAAGAAAAATTTCAAAGTCTATAAGAGTGAGAACATGGGAACCATATGCGCAGATGTCAACAGATTGAAACAGGTCTTTATCAACCTTCTGGACAATTCTTTCAAATTCACAGACGATCATGGTGAAATCTCACTAAGGATGATCAGAAATAAGGATGTGGTGGATTTCATTGTAGAAGACAATGGAGCTGGTATATCTGAGTCTGATGTCAAGAAAGTGAAAGAAAAGTTTTTCAAAGGAAAAACCTCGAACTCATCCAATGGAATAGGACTTTCTATATGCGATGAGATTGCCCTTCTTCACGGAGGAGAACTGATTATAGAGAGTGAAGTTGATAAAGGGACAAGGATCATATTCAGACTTCCACAAGGAGCGTGAGCGTGATGGAAAAAGATAAATGGAGAAAAAAAGGAATAGGACTGCTGCTTGGTCTTCTTTTCATGCTTACTTTATCAGGGTGCACCTTTGGTAATGATGATGTAAGAGCAAGTGTAATGAAACCCCATACAGCAGGTATTTCCATAGAAGGAATGTATGTCTACGAAGAAGTGATCAATCTGGAAGAGGGTAAATTCGTGGATGAAACAAACTTCAGAGAGTTCACTGCGGAGTTTTCACTGGACGGTGCCAGGGTAGGGCTTGAAAGAGTGGAAGTGCCACGTTACATTTCGAAATTAGTGAATACCTTTGACTATTTTCTTGAAAAATACAGAGTCAATCCTTCCAGGTTGAGATTATCCGCTGAAAGTATGGAAGTCATCGGTATATCGACCACCAACCGTTCTTTCTATGAAGTCTTCAGGCTGGATGAGGAACATATTGCAGTTGTAAAGGGCAATAATTTCATCAAGCTTTCCAAAGTATCGAATGAAGGGGAATCTGATGAAGAGGAATCTGTTGACATTCAAATGGACAGCGGAACTGAAGAGTTCGGTGGAGAACCAGAAGCTGCTGTGATGGCGGACAATCTTTTCGAACCTAGAGCAGGTGTGCTCATCGGGCTTCGAGGTGAACGGAATGAGGAAACAGAGGAGCAGAGCTATCGTACACTCTGGATCACCAATGACGGAGAAGTGCAGGAAGTATATGAAGTGGATGATATTCTCTTTCCAAGAAAGGAATTCTGGAAACTTGAAGTAATACGTGACGAGGTGGATGGAGCTGAAAGAGAACGACTCAATATATATGCCATCACTGGAACACCAAGCAACATCAAAGAAAAAATGGCCTACAATTATCCAAGTACATTTATGGAAGTGGAGTTTGTAGGAAATAATTATGTAAGCATCGTTTCAACGGAAACGGATGAATCCAGCAATAAGGATATGCCTGTTGCCATGACGGTTTCGGTTGACAGCTTCAATAATTACAGAGCGGTGAACATCAACGAACTGGATCCTAAGGAAGGTGTCACAGCATTCATCAACTCGGCTGATCGTGTGATAGAAAGAGAAGAAGAACTTGAAAATGAATATGTGAACAAAGAAAATATTTTCACGAGTTTTATTTTAAAAAGGCATCATGGATACTGGATGCTGGAATCAAGGCTTCTTGCAACGAATGATGAAAATGAGGAGCAGATCTACAAGGTTCCAGTTGCGCTCAAGCCGTCTCAGAGCATTGTGACCTATGATGATCTCACAGTACCTTGGATCAGTGTCAAAGAGCGTGTGCCGCAGGCAATCGATGCATTCAATGCGCCAGGGAACAGTTTCCTTCTCGTAAGAACACCAAAGTATCTGATGATGTATAATATCATCGGAGTGGACGAAATTGGAGAGGAGCCTCTGCAGGTCATAGAGATTAAAGAAGAAGAAGATATCATCATGGCAGAATGGGCAAGAGGAGAATTCGTGAAGAGGTGGACCGACGTTGTCGCACAAGAAGGCAGAAAACTGATTTTTGTTCAGAATCTAAAATAATATCTAAGAGCAGCTTACGGACGTGGATGATTTCCTGTCTGTAAGCTGTCTTTTTAATCCACTTGAAAGAAGAAAGTATATTCAAGCAGCACTCGGCTGATTTTAGAGGATTATCCAGTTCGAATTCATGATGCAGAAGATTTTTCTGCAACATCTCTTTTCTGATTTCGAAGAGGAAGATACTTTTATAAACATCGTTTGATGAGGTTTGATGAAGTTTGATGAATTTTTTCTTAAGGAAGCAATTATAAATTAACAAAATCAGTTATTTAGGATACAATGTATTTGATAAGATTTGACAAATGAATTATGATAAAAAAATCGAGGTAAAATATGGGTGTAGTAAAGCATTTATTTATTGTTAATCCAGTAGCCGGAAATGGTATCGCACTGAAAATGACCAATACCATTCATAAACTGTTTAATGAACTGAAACTGAAATATCAGGATATATCCTATGAGATCGTGTACACGAAAGAACAAGGTCATGCGACTGAGATTGCGAGAAGATATTCGTCCATGGACAATTATCGTATTTATGCAGTAGGCGGAGATGGTACCTTAAATGAGGTATTGAACGGTATGATCGGTTCAGAATCTTCTTTAGGCTGTATACCAGGGGGATCAGGAAATGATTTCATCAAAAGTATTGTCACCAAATTTGATCGAAAAAGAATTCTCATGAATACTGTGCTGGGCACAGAAGAAGAAATCGATGTAGCCTCTGTGGATGGCAGATACTACATCAATATCGCTTCCATGGGCTTCGATGCTTCAGTGGTCAATAACGTGGACAAGTTTAAAAATACCAAATATCTGCCTAATAAGTTCGCTTATCTGGCATCAGTTCTTGAGACTGCAAGGGATTTTAAGAATCTGAATCTCAGGATGGTCGTCGATCAGAAAGAAATACAGACAGAAGCCTTTATGGTAGCCATTGCCAATGCGAAATATTACGGCGGAGGCATCAAGATTGCACCGGAGGCGGACTTCAGAGATGGTCTTCTTGATATCCTTCTGGTGAGGGACATCACAAAAGGAAAAATCCTGAAGTTTCTTCCTAAAGCGGTTCAGGGTAAACATATGGGTCTAGAGGAAGTGACACTTCTACGTGCAAAGACCGTGGACCTTTATAGTGAGGAGCCCGTATTCATCAATATCGATGGAGAACTGGAAGCAAGAAGGGAAGCTCATTTTAAACTTGAAGACGTAAAGGTTAAATTCATCATGCCGAAGAACAGTTTTTAGAATAGGAGGGAAATGTAGATGGAAGATAAGAAAAAGAAAATTGAAGAGATTGCAAAGAGTGTAGGGAAAATAACCAGTGATGTCATGAGCGTTTCAGGAGAGGCTTTTGGACTTCTTGCTTTAAAACTTGGTAATGAACCTCTGGCATATAAAAGTATCAAAACAATGAGAGAAAAGGCAGCAGATACCGGGAAAAATGTAGAAAGATTTCTTGATGACAATATTACAAAAGTACATGTACGTCTTCAGGAAGATGATCTTAAAGATCTCAAAGGAAAAGCGGAGGATGCTGTGAATGATCTGAAGGAAAGTGCACATAAATTCAAGGAAAACATGAAAGAAAAAGCAGATTCCTTCATCACCTCCGAGACGAAGATCTATGGAGATGCTGATCACTTCTACAAAACGGAAGATAAGGTAAACGGGATCATCATAGATGAAGTGTCCTGGAAAGATGAAGAATATTAGAAAATAGAGATGTACATACAAAAACGGCAGATGGGATAATTAAGGTTCTTTCTAAACATTGGGTACTATATATATAGAAAATATGCTGGCGGTTTGAGAAAAACTGCCAGCATATTTCATATTAAAGCAGACAG
>CAZXUT010000105.1:0-7717 GCA_964643785.1 uncultured Proteiniclasticum sp. | reverse complement strand
TCATTGGATTCCAATGGTTTGAAGAGAAATAGGTGTGTTTAATGAATAATCCAGGTTTAAAAGTAAGAAAAATTTTTTAAATGAGTATAGTAATATAGAAATTCGAAACAAAAATATAGTCAATTTTAAAATATTCACCATTATGGATTGTGATGACTGCGATGAATCTGTAATTACGAAGTATAAAGTTGGTGAATTATTTAGGAAATACTGGTTCAGAGATTTGATTGTACCAATTTATAATGTAAGAAATCTTGAAGATATAATGCAAAAAGCAGGTTTTGCTGAAGAAGCGAAGGAAAAGAAATATTCGAAAGTATTGTTGTGGAAACCGGACAGTAGTGAAGTTGATCAGATACTAAACTTTGAAGAAAAGCTGAAACAAAATCCGGATACCAATATGGAAGACGTAGTTAGGTATTGTTTAATGCTTAGGGATTATTAGAAAAGTACTATAACATATAGATAAATGCTCGTATTATACGTGGTAAACAATTGAAGCTGATAAAATGCATTTAAATGATATCAATGAAATATGTGGTGATTGAGATACAGGAAAAAGAAACTCTGCGCGAGCTAAGTTTCAATTAACAACTCCGTATAATACGGATGCAAATTGAAGTAAGATTTTAAGCCCCTGTTATATAACGCGAGAGGGGTGTCCGCCAGAATTGAATGACAATGTTTACAGTATCTTTGTATAATCTTAATTAAAGTAGAGTGAAAGCATTGTATAATAAAATAAATCATAGTTTAAGTCGAAAGGAGATGGGTACCTTGCTGGAAGCAAAGGATGCTTATTGCACAAACTGCGAAAAAATCACTTACTTCATTCTTGTTGATGAAGGATATGAATGCCAGAACTGTAAAGGGATCAATACCATGCGAGGATTGAAAGACATCAATGAAGATCCATCGATGAAGGCAGATACTGTGGTGGATTTATATCGACCAGATGATATTGAATAGTAAAGTCTAAATCAGGCAAGGCTTCGAACCTTGCCTTTTTCATTGAAATCAACGATAAAAGAGGGTAAACTAATAGAGTACATTATTATGGAATGATTATGCCCACGAAGGAGCAATCATGATTCTTGACAGAGTGAAGGAGTATATCCAGAGCAACAACTTAATAGAAGAAAATGAGAAGATTCTTATTGCTTTTTCCGGCGGTGCAGATTCATTGGCACTTCTTCTGATGCTCCATGGGCTGAAAGAGGAACTACAAATCGATCTTGGTGCATGTCACGTGAATCATATGCTTAGAGGAAAGGATGCGGAGGAAGATGAAACTTTCTGCAGTGAAATCGCAAAAAAGCTCGATATTCCGTTTTACAGCATAAAGAAAGATGTCATAGGCTATGCGAAAAAGAAGGGATTGTCCATCGAAGTGGCAGGTAGAGAACTGCGATATGCATTTTTTAAGGATATTATGGTAAAACATAGGTATGAAAAGTGTGCTACAGCGCATCATCTGGATGACCAGGTGGAAACGGTGCTTCTGAATCTTATGCGTGGAAGTGGGCTCAACGGGCTCAGCGGAATGACACCAAAACGAGAAGAGTATATCAAGCCGATTCTTTTCCTGAAAAAAGAAGAACTGCTTGGTTATCTCAAGGAATCTGATATGGTGCCTAGAGAAGATGATTCTAATAAAGAAAGCATCTATCAGCGCAATAAGGTGAGAAATAATCTTATACCTTATATCAGAGAGAACTTCAACAAAGATTTTCCAGATACCATATGGAGAATGACGAATCTTTTAAGTGAAGACCTTGATTTTATCCATGACCATGTGGAAAATGCGAAGCGCGAATACATGGAAAATGGTAAGGGAAGTCGGGTAGTCATCAGAAGAGAAGCTTTTCTTCTGCATAAGGCAGTGGTATCAAGGCTGCTTTTTGATGCCATCGAAACAGTGAAAGGAAATTTCACTGACATCGAAGAAGTACATATCAGAGACATGATTGCGCTTCAGAAGAATGGAACAGGCAAAAGCATCGACATCAAAGACGCTGTAGTGGCAAGAAATGATTACGGAAATCTTATCATAGAAAGAAAGAAAAAAGAGACAGAAAGGGAAGAAAATATGCTTCATGAGGAACTGAAAATTCCAGGAACTTACGTGGTGGATGGAAAGACCATCAGATTCAGATACGTGGGAAGAGAAGAGATTGTAAAGGACAAGAAGCTTAGGTTTTTCAATGGGGATCTCATTGAAGAAACAGTCATTGTGAGAAACAGGGAAGAAGGAGATCGGATGAGACCCTTCGGTATGAAAGGGTACAGAAAGCTGAAGAATATTCTTATTGATAAGAAAATCAGCAGGGAAGATCGAGAGAAGCTTCTGGTTTTTCAGAATCGGAATGAGATCTTCTACATCGGATCCATGATCATCAGTGATGATTATAAAGTGAAAGACAGTACAGAGAAGATTCTTGAAATAGGCATCTTCGAGGAGGAAGCAAATGATTGAAAATGATGTTAAAGAGATACTGATCAGTCGTGAAGAACTGGCAGAAAAATGCAGAGAACTAGGTAAGATGATCAGTGAGGATTACAGAGGCAAGGACCTGGTATTGGTGGGCATCCTCAAGGGATCTGTGGTATTTATGACAGATCTCATGAAAGAAATCACCATACCCTGCAGCATAGAATTCATGGAAGTGTCCAGTTACGGATCAGGAGCAGTGAGTTCAGGGGTTGTTAAAATCACCAAGGATCTGGATATGGATATTACAGGAAAGCACATTCTCATTGTGGAAGACATCATCGATACGGGACTAACTTTGAGCTATCTTGTAGAATACCTGAAAACAAGAAGAGCGGCAGGGATAGATATTGTCTGTCTTCTTGATAAGAAAGAGAGAAGAACCAATGATATTCCTGTGACCTATGTGGGCTATGAGGTTCCTGATGAATTTATCATCGGATATGGAATCGATTATGCTGAAAAATACAGAAATTTACCTTATGTCGCATCCTTGAAGGAAGAAGTTTATCAAAAATAATTCGAATTATCCTTTATTCTTTCAGGATTTACCTGTAGAATAAATAGTATACAATTTAATTTTGAAGAGTGCTCTTCAAAATGTGCAAAAGAAAGGAGCAGGCAATAAGAATAATTGCCTGATGAGCGTATGAATACAAGTCGTAAAGTACCAAATATGTTCAGTTTTGTTGCGGTGATCATGCTGTTTTTCATCGCCATGTTGTTGTTCAACAATATGGATAGTCAGCTGAATTCAATTTCGTTTAATGAATTCACCACTGAATACAAAGCGGACAAAATAAAAGAAATCAATATTTCAAGTGACGGTATGACCATCAAAGGCGTAAAAATCGATGGAACAACCTTTACAACAGTGGCAGCACCAGAAAGACTGGCTCAATTTTTAAATGATGAAGGGAATGAGGTCGTGATTGAAAGATATTCACCTCGATCCACATTCTCTGTCTGGACACTTCTGACGCCTGTGCTTCTCTTAGGTGGTGTAGCCATGTTCCTGATTTTCATGAACAAGCAGAATCAGAGCATGGGTAACAGCAACAAAAGCGCTATGAACTTCGGAAAGAGTCGTGCTAAAATGGCGAATCCGGACAATAAATCGGTGACATTCAAGGATGTGGCCGGTGCAGAAGAAGAGAAATATGAACTGGAAGAAATAGTTGAATTCCTGAAGAATCCGAAGAAGTATCTGGATCTTGGCGCAAGAATTCCTAAGGGAATCCTTCTTGTAGGACCTCCTGGAACAGGTAAGACACTGCTTGCAAAAGCAGTGGCTGGAGAAGCCAATGTACCGTTTTTCAGTATTTCAGGTTCAGACTTCGTTGAAATGTTCGTCGGTGTCGGAGCATCAAGAGTGAGAGACATGTTCGAGCAGGCCAAGAAGAACGCTCCATGTATCATCTTCATCGATGAAATCGATGCAGTGGGAAGAAAAAGAGGCGCAGGACTCGGCGGAGGACATGATGAAAGAGAACAGACGCTGAATCAGCTTCTTGTCGAGATGGATGGTTTCGGAATCAATGAAGGCATCATCATGATCGCTGCAACAAACCGACCTGATATCCTGGACAACGCACTTCTTAGACCAGGAAGATTTGACAGACAGATTGCAGTCGGTTATCCAGATGCAAAAGGAAGAGAAGAGATTCTTAAAGTACATATCAAGAAGAAACCTCTTGGTGAAGATGTGAATCTCAGTGCCTTAGCCCAGATGACTACAGGCTTTACGGGAGCGGACCTTGAGAACCTGACCAATGAAGCTGCGCTTCTTGCCGTCAGAGCCAACAAGAAATTCATCACCATGAGAGAACTGGATGAAGCCGTGACAAGAGTCATTGCGGGTACGGAGAAGAAATCAAGACTGGTTTCAGACCATGAAAGAAGACTTACCGCCTACCATGAAGCGGGGCATGCCATCATCGGCAGAGTGCTTCCGAATATGGATCCGATTCATCAGATCAGTATCATTCCAAGAGGAATGGCTGGTGGCTACACAATGCACCTTCCAACAGAAGACCGTTCTTACATGAGTAAATCCAGACTTCTGGATATGATGGTAATGCTCCTGGGTGGTCGAGTTGCAGAATCGCTGATTCTGAAGGACATCTCCACTGGAGCCAAGAATGACATTGACAGAGTGTCAAAGATTGCAAGATCCATGGTTACTGAATATGGTATGAGCGATAAAGTGGGTACCATTTCATTCGGAGAAGACCAGGAGGTATTCCTTGGAAGAGACTTCTCTAAATCCAAGAACTTCTCGGAAAAGATGGGCGAGCTCATCGATGACGAAGTGAAGGAACTTGTGGATACCGCTTATAATAAAGCAGGTGAAATTCTTTCTGCAAACATCGATAAGCTTCATATTCTAGCGGCTAAGCTTCTGGAATTCGAAAAGATCGAAGCGGCAGAGTTCGAAGAGCTTTTCACCACCGGTGAGATCACAAAACGTGTCCATGCGGATGCCATCCCAGTGAAACAAGCAAAGAAAGCTGCGGAAATAGTAACGGAAGAAAAGAGTGAAGATCAGGACTTTGAGGGCAGACCCGTACCTGAAAACTGATTGAAAAATAGTAAAAAATAACAGGCAGTTTTTCTGCCTATTATTTTGCAGACAGATGTAAATGATTACAAAAACTTCAATTCACTGTTCAATCCCCATAAAAGTGATGTTATAATAAAATTGGAGGTTTTTATGACAGATAAATTAATGACTGGAATGATGTTTGAAGAATCAAGGGTCGTTGGAAAAGAAGATACAGCAGAGTTTCACGGATCAGGAGATCTTCCGGTTTATGCGACGCCTTCCATGGTTGCGCTGATGGAATATGCGGCCAAGGAACTTGTAAAGCCGGGACTTGCTTCTGGTGAAACAACTGTAGGCACCAGAATGGAAATATCCCATCTGAAAGCGACGCCAGTGGGGAATGAAGTAAGCGCAAAAGCAAAGCTTCTGGAAATTCAAGGCAGAAAGATGACTTTCACCATAGAAGTCTATGATGGAGAGTCACTGATCGGACAAGCTGTTCATGAAAGAGCAGTGGTGGACCGTGAAAGATTTATGGCAAAACTAATCAAATAATAGAGCACAATTTTAGGAGGTATATATTGAAAACAGATATTCAAATCGCACAGGAATCAACTATGCTGCACATCAGAGATGTGGCTGGGCAAATGGGGCTTACAGAGGATGATCTGGACTTCTACGGAAAGTACAAGGCGAAGATTTCGCTTGATGTTCTGAAGAGAGAAGAGAATAAACAAGACGGGAAACTGATTCTGGTGACTGCAATCAATCCGACTCCTGCTGGAGAAGGAAAGTCCACTGTAACGGTAGGACTCGGACAGGCACTGACAAGAATCGGAAAGAAAGCTGTGATTGCTCTTCGTGAACCGTCTCTGGGACCTGTATTTGGTGTCAAGGGTGGAGCTGCAGGCGGTGGATATGCACAGGTTGTCCCAATGGAGGACATCAATCTTCATTTCACAGGAGACATGCATGCCATCACAACTACCAATAATCTGCTTTCAGCAGTCATCGACAATCACGTTCATCAGGGAAACAAGCTGAATATCGATGTGAGAAGAATCCTCTTCAAGAGAGTCATGGATATGAATGACCGTGCACTGAGAAGTGTGAATGTGGGTCTTGGTGGAAAACCGAACGGTTTCCCAAGAGAAGACGGATTTATGATCACTGTTGCCTCTGAAGTCATGGCTATTTTATGCCTTGCGACTTCACTGGAAGACCTGAAGGAAAGAATGGGCCAGATCATGATCGGCTACAATCTTGATGGAGAAGCGATTTTTGCCAAAGACCTGAATGTTCAAGGCGCCATGGCACTTCTCATGAAGGATGCCATCATGCCTAATCTGGTACAGACACTGGAAAATACACCAGCCATCATTCATGGTGGACCTTTCGCTAACATTGCCCATGGTTGTAACAGTATTCTAGCAACAAAGACAGCACTGAAGCTTGGAGATTATGTTGTGACAGAAGCAGGATTTGGTGCAGACCTTGGAGCTGAAAAGTTCCTTGACATCAAATGCAGATTCGGCGGACTGAATCCAAGTGCAGTGGTCATCGTAGCAACGGTGAGAGCACTGAAGCATCACGGTGGAGTTTTAAAAGCAGATCTTTCCGTTTCCAATTTGGATGCGCTTTCCAAGGGAATCGTGAATCTGGAAAAACAGATCGAGAACATCAGAAAGTTCAATCTGGAACCAGTGGTTGCCATCAATAAATTTGTCTCTGATTCGGAAGAGGAAGTTCAGTTCATCCAGGACTTCCTGAATAAGATCAATGTTAAAGTTGCCCTTACGGAAGTATGGGAAAAAGGTGGAGAAGGCGGAGAGGAACTTGCGCGTAAGGTTGTAGAAGTGGCTGAAAATGCAGGAACCTACAAACCACTTTACGATGTGGAACTTCCAATCAAGGAAAAGATACTGACCATCGTCAAGGAAATATACGGAGGAAGCAGTGTAGCATATTCTCCAAAGGCAGAAAAGGCCATCAAAGAAATCGAGTCTATGGGTCTGGATAAGAAACCGATCTGTATGGCGAAGACTCAGTACTCCTTATCTGACAATCCTAAGCTCCTGGGAGCGCCTAAGGGCTTTGAAGTGAAGGTGAATGAGGTCAAGCTTTCAAACGGCGCAGGATTCATTGTATGCCTCACAGGGGATGTCATGACAATGCCAGGTCTTCCAAGAGTACCTGCTGCAAACAGCATGGACATCGATGAGGGTGGAAACATCCTTGGATTGTTCTAGAATCGGTATAAATGAACTAAAATAATAAGGTGAAGTCAGTATCAGCTGACTTCACCATTATTTTTTTTTGTTCTCACTTGGTTTTTTCCGGTATATTTTACGATGCTGCGCCGGAGTTATGCCGGTCTTTCGTTTGAAGATCTGAGTGTAGTAGGATTGTGAATTGAATCCTACAATATTTGCGATGGCAGATATACTGTAGTTTGTCGTTTCAATGAGATTGTAAGGGAATGCAGATAATGTTCTCTCTTTTCTTCATGTTCTCCTTCAATTTCAGACCTTTTTTCCTTGAATCTAGTGTATAATTGGGTCAAAAAAATGAAGACCACTGAAATTAAGCACCACTGAAAATATGCAATTAAGCAATATGCGATTAGGGCCAATTGAAAAAGTAAGTTCCAGTTTGTCAATGTAACTTCCATCAAGCTCAAA
>CAZXUT010000104.1:0-7743 GCA_964643785.1 uncultured Proteiniclasticum sp. | reverse complement strand
TGCTGATCTCATCCAGATGACTTTCGCCAAAAATCTTATACTCTTTTCCAGTATCAGGACAGGTGAAGTGAGAAAAGTTCTCTACAACGCCCAATACTTTAATATGCATCATCTCAGCCATTTTCACAGCTTTTGAGACCACCATGGATACAAGCTCCTGAGGGCTGGTTACAATGATGATTCCATCCATGGTTATGGACTGAAATACTGTCAGAGGTACATCTCCTGTTCCCGGAGGCATATCGATGAAGAGATAGTCAATCTCTCCCCAAAGGATATCAGTGAAAAACTGTTTCACTGTATTGGCAAGAATCGGACCTCTCCATATAACAGGATCTGTCACATTGTCCAGCAGAAGATTGATGGACATGACCTCTATGCCTGTTCCTGTTTCAACAGGAAACACACCATGCTCTGTAGCCATAGCTTTGGTTTTGATTCCATAGGTTTTCGGAATGGATGGTCCTGTTATATCCGCATCCAGTACCGCTGTACGATAGCCTTTTCTGTTCATTTCCACAGCCATCATTGCAGTGACGGATGATTTTCCTACCCCGCCTTTTCCACTCATTACACCTATCACATGTTTAAAACTGCTCATTGCATTGGTCTCTATATGAAATTCATCTTTCTCAGATTTTTTCACGTTCGAAATTTCAATCATTTCAGATCCCCCTTTAATACTCTGTTCTTTCCACGTCCAGTTCCGTGACAGTCTCCATCTTCTCTTCTGCAGCTGCAGTTTCTTGCCGCCTCTTCAGATAGTCTGATTTCTCCACCCTGAATATGAAGTTCAAGTCCGAAAACCAGAGCCTCCGCTATTTTTTTACGTGCTGTCACATAGATACTCTGCACCGTTGTTCTTGCTACACCCATGGCGCTGGAACACTCTTCCTGATTCATTCCTTCATGATCCATGAGCCTGATGGTTTCATACTCATCCACCGTCATTTCCACAACATCTTTAACTTCTTCACTTTGGTTCATTGGTCCGAATCTGTTAAATTCAGGCATGCAGCAGACTCTTCTACCTTTTATTGGTCTTGGCATATGATC
The DNA here is from genome assembly GCA_964643785.1 of uncultured Proteiniclasticum sp. GTDB lineage: Bacteria > Bacillota > Clostridia > Clostridiales > Clostridiaceae > Proteiniclasticum. The sequence continues at coordinate 6,687 of CAZXUT010000104.1, read as the reverse complement.
TCCTTCCTTCTCGGCTGTTTCTGATATCTTATAGCTTCAGCTTCTATTCTACTCCGTTATTGACATATGTCAATAATTGATTTGCTAAATTGTGATCTGATTTCTATCGTTATAAAGGGTCTTATATCCAAAGTAGAGTGCTGAAAAAACTGACAGACAGACTACAGTGGTAATGGCAATCATAATGGCGATCTGATACAGAATCGCCGTCATAGGAAGTGTACCTGATAGAATCTGCCCTGTCATCATTCCGGGCAAAGAGATTATACCCATGCCGAGCATTGAATTCATGGTTGGTAAAAGTGCTGTTTCCAATGCATTGTTTACAAATGGAAGAAGAATCTTCTTCGGTGTCACTCCGATATAGAGCAAAGATTCCACACGATTTCTCTGTGCCTTCAGGTTCTCACTGAATGATTTAAGCGCAAGGGTAAGTCCGGTCATAGCATTCCCGAAAATCATACCGCTAAGGGGAATGGTATATTGAGGATTGAAAAAGTCCATACCGACAACAATCTGTACAAAGAAGAACACAATAAGCGTCCCAGCACCTGCCAGAGATAGTCCGATGGCCAGCTTGAACTTGTTGTTGAGATCTTTGTTCTTATTGAGGACCCTGACTGTAGCAAATGTGGTCATGGAAATCAAATAAGCAACCGTAAAGAGCGGATGAGGATTTCCAAGGATATACGTCAGTACAAGACCTGCTAGAACCAGCTGCACCGTCATTCTGAAACTTGCCAGAATAAGAAGCTTAGTCTGGTCAATCTTAGCCTTTTTCATGATGAACAGAACTATGATCAGAAGAAGGTAGATCAGCAGAAACTGACCAATATTCATTTCTACAACACCCATTAACCTTCACTCCTTTCTATTGTAAGTACTTCATCTGCAAAAGTGTTTGACAGCTTCTCATCATGACTGACAACAATCATCGCAATCCCATTTTCCTTGCAGAAATCTTTGAGATTATCCAGAAGTCTGCTGGCTGTAGCCGCATCAAGAGCAGAAGTGGGTTCATCCATCATAATGACCTTCGGTAAAAATGAAATGCAGATGGCAATATAGATTCTCTGTCTTTCTCCACCAGACATTCTCACACAGGAGTCATCCAGTCTGAAATCAGCATCACACAGCTTCAGATAATTTGTTATGGTTTCATCATCAGGTGCAGAAAGATCACGATAGGCATAATACTTCCTGAAGTTTTCTCTGATGGTCTCATCAAAAAGATAGACATTCTGCCCGATGAGAATGACTTCCTTTCTTAGTTCAATCGTATCCATTTCATGGATATCCTTGCCCATGTATAGAATTCTACCTTCTTCAGGACTCAGGCTTGCATTTAAAAGCTTAAGCAAAGTACTCTTCCCTGCTCCACTGGCTCCCTGTATGAAAGTGATGTCTCCCGCATTGATTTCCATGTGGGGATATTCAAGGATTCCCCCGAATTTCAGTTTTTCAATTGTAAAAATATTTCCCATTTTTACCTCTCTTATACTCTTTTATTTTATTTTCAACATATCATATTATTTTACCATAATACTGGTGGTAAAATACAATCCAACCTGTTCAAAAAGAACTAACTGGACCTTACGCCCAGTTAGTTCTTATCTTATGTAGGTACTTTTGTATTGAATTCTTTTCTTTCAATGGTCCCCCACTTATTTTTCTTCGGTCTATAACCGAAGAATGCTCTTAATCTCCACCAGGTCGTCAGTTGTCTGTATCCGAAATTCTCCAGAACAGCATATAAGATCATCCTGAGATAATCGGAGATTTTATCATATTTCATAAAATTATATTCTTCCAGCAGCACCGATGTGATGGACAGGAAAATGCCATAGAGCACCGCAAATGTAAAATAAAGAAGTGCAAATTCAACATTCAAAATCCCCATGAAAAATGATCCGATTACTGAAAAATACCCTAGGATCTCCACGATGGGTCCCAGCATTTCTACCAGGAAGTAGTATGGCATAGCGACCATGCCGATGACCCCATACCTGGGGTTGAAAATCATTGATTTATTACTGAACAAGGAATCCATCAGTCCTCTGTGCCATCGGATTCTCTGTCCCCTCAAGGACTTCAGATCTTCAGGAGCTTGAGTCCAGCATACTGGGTCAGGCACAAAGACAATTTCATAGTCTCTTTTCTCTTTTCTCATCTGTTTGTGGATTTTAAGAATCAGTTCCATGTCTTCGCCAATGGTATTTTCAGTATACCCTCCGACTTTCAGCACCACACTCTTCTTGAAGACACCAAATGCGCCTGACACTATCAGAAGACTGTCAAGCTCACTCCAGCCCATCCTTCCAAAAAGAAAGGCTCGAAGATATTCTACGGTCTGGAAGGTGGGAAGGGCTTTTCTGGAAAGTCCCACTTCTTCAATAAAACCGTTCTTTACTTTGGACCCGTTGAGCACTCTTACAATTCCACCACTTGCAACGACACGTTCTGGATCGTCGATGAAAGGTCTGACCACCTTTAGAAGCGAATTCTTCTCAAGAATACTGTCCGCATCAATGGCCGTAAAGAGCGGGTAACTTGCTACATTGATACCCACATTCAAAGCATCAGCCTTTCCTCCATTTATTTTATCCACGACGATAAGATTGGCTCTTATTGAAGATAAATAGATTCCACGCACATCCTGTGTTTCAATTTCCTTCTTATAAGGGCTATCCAGCTTTTTCAGATTAAAGGCTTTAATCAGCGTTTTCATGGTTTCATCTTTAGATCCATCATTGATCACTACAACTTCAAATTCGCTGTACTCTATTGCTAATAATGATTCGATGTTGTCTACAATGGTTTTGGCTTCATTATAGCTTGGCACCAGAATAGAGACCGGTGGTACGTACACTGAAGAAATCATCTTCTTGTAAGGCCAGTTCTTAAGATTTTCTCTATATCTTATGATTCCTTTTAAAGCCAATACGAGAAGCAGTGTATTGACGACATTTATGAAAATAAGATAATAAAGTGAAAAGTGGCTGAAGCCTTTAAGGATTGTTAATACAGCCTCTTCAAGAAACATTTCTTTTCACCTCCATCCTGTTTTCTTTGTATTTCTTAATATTCATCAGAATTCTTTCGCCATTTGAAAACCCAGAGATTTTTTTCATCAGCTCGTATAATGTGATTTCCCTGTTTATAATTCCCCATGCTTTCTCTCTGGTAAATGTATCATCAGAAAACAGATTTTCAGACAATGCTTCAACTCCTTTTTCACCTAAAAGCAATAAACTTTCAGATGCATTGAATCGCACAAACCAGTTCGAATCTTCCATCAGTTTCTTCAATCCTACAATGACTTTTTCATCGATATTCCCAGTATTACTCATGGCTTTCGCTGTAAATGCGCGAATTTCCCAATCCTTATCCTGAAGCAGACAATCGATCTGCTTCTCTAATTCTTCGAAATCAAAACATTTTAACGAAATGGCAGCTTTAAGTGCAGAAATCTTCACTTCTTTCATATCAGAGAATAAGCCTTCTCGAATATAGGTTTTCACACGTTCATCTTTTCTTGCACCTAGCGTCTCTATGGCGAGAGATTTCTTCACAGGATCTTCTCCATGAAGGTACTTTTCCATTTCCGGAAAAATATCATCTTCTGATATCTCAGTAAGAAGTTCCAGTACTTTGGATTTCTGTGGATAATCCACTTTTAACATATTTGTTATCACATTATCGATTTCTTCCGTTCCGCCGATCTGGATCAATGCTCTAGTGACGCATTGGGAGAGCTCCTTCTTATCTGTCCTGATTTTCTTTAAGACCGGAAGTGCTTCTTTTATTTTTAAAATACCTAGTGCATAAGCTGCCGCTGATTTACGAAGATCCGATGAATTTTTCAGTGCTTTCATTTCTTCATCAACAAATCCAGTTTCATTCGCAAGTCTTCTCAAATGATCATGAGAAGAACTTTCATATTTCGTAAATGAATCAAGAATGATATTATTTAAGATATACTTCTCCATTCCATTTTTAGGCTTCGGACTCTCTGCATTCTTTTCATTGATATACTGGTAAATCATAGCTTCAAAGAACAAAGATAGTCTTTTATTCTCTTTTGCTTGTTTATTATTTCTTGCTTTGTTGACTAACAATACAATAAATAATGTAAAATTAATTGAAATCAATATCAGTACACCATTCAAAGCAATTTTTGTAATATCCATTTAAATACTCCAATACAAATAATAATTCATTTGATAATTTAGTGTGTGTAAAATCTTCTTTATGATAAGCTAAAACTTACTGATAGACAACATAAATAATATATTGTGGGATGTGAACTATTTGAAAAAAATATTTATAATTCTATTTATCATTCTAATGATACCTTTATATTTCATAATGAACCCTCAGACCTATGAACCTGAAATTGAAACCATAGATGGGATTTCACGTTCAGCGAAACTTGAAGAGAACAGGTTTCAGGTTCTTCAAAACGGTGAATGGAAAGATCTGGTCATAAAAGGTGTTAACATCGGCATGACTAGACCAGGAACCTGGCCAGGAGAAGCAGGAATCACCTATAAGGAGTATTACAGATGGTTAGAGATGATCGGGGACATGAACGCAAATACAATAAGAATTTATACAATTCATCCACCCGCCTTCTATGATGCACTCTATGATTACAATCTTCATCACCAGAAGAAAATCTACCTATTCCATGGTGTGTGGATCGATGAAGAACCCCTTGTGGAATCTCTTGATATTTTCGGTGAAAACTCATACAAACCATTCAAGGATGAAATCATAAGAGTAGTCGATCTGATTCATGGAAATGCATCACTTCCATCACGCCAAGGCCATGCCAGCGGATTCTACACAAAAGATGTATCACCTTATGTGATCGGGTGGATTCTCGGCATAGAGTGGTTCCCCGAAATGGTTCTCAATGTGAATGAAGTCCACAATGGGCTCGGAGAATTTCAAGGAAATCACTTCACTACTGAAAATGCTACTGGATTTGAATATTTTCTGGCAGATGTCATGGATCACACTGCAGTCTATGAATTGGAAACTTACAAAGCGATAAGACCTATGAGTTTCACCAACTGGGTTTCTACAGATCTTCTTGATCACCCTTACGAACCCTTTGAAGAAGAAGATATGGTCAGTGTGAATCCAAATCACATAAAACCGATTCAGGATGAAACCGATTATTTTGCATCTTATCACGTCTATCCCTATTATCCGGACTTTCTCAATTTTGATCCTAAATATACAAGTTATATCGATCAGGATGGAAAAACCAATAATTATGCTGGGTACATTAAAGATCTGATTGCAGTTCATGATATGCCAGTACTTGTTGCGGAATTCGGAATTCCAAGCTCTAGAGGCCTCACCCATGAGAATGTGGAAGGTTGGAACCAGGGTTTTATTGAAGAACAAGAACAGGGCGAGATCGTCTCTATTCTTTATGAAAGCATTATAAAAGAAGGTTATCTTGGAGGACTGATCTTCTCTTGGCAGGATGAATGGTTCAAGCGCACATGGAATACCATGGATCTTGACAACCCTGATCGAAGACCTTACTGGAGCAATGCACAGACCAATGAACAGCATTTCGGACTATTAAGTTTTGATAGGTTTAAAATACATGTAGACGGAACTCTCAAGGACTGGAAAAAGAGCGAAGACAAAGTGGAATACAAGATGGATCGAAAGATTCAAACAGATTTTAAAAAAGTACAGATCGATCATGATGAGCGTTACCTATACTTCTCCATTGAACTGAAAGAACCGATGAATATGGAAGATGAAGTGATTATCTTACTGAATACACATCCGACCCAGGGAAATAAAACCCATTCAGACATCAATCTTGAAACAGAAGTAGGAATGGACTATCTGATCAGAATTGGCGAAGAAGAGATTTCAAGAATTCTCGTAGACAGTTACTATAATATTCACCAGTATCTTTATGCACATAATCTGGAGATGCTTCCAAAAAAAACTTCAGATGGAATAGAAGACAACGGTCTATATGAAGAAATCCGCCTTGCACTGAATAAAGAACTCGTTATACCTGCCACAGAAGAAACAATCTCTTTTTCAGATTATGAAACCGGTAAATTAAGACGCGGCATCTCGGATCCCTCATCTCCGCTTTACGACTCCTTGTCTGACTACTATGTCAATTACGAAAAGGGAATCATCGAAGTTCGAATCCCATGGCTGCTCTTGGGTTTTACCGATCCTAGCACAAAAGAGATTATGGGTGATGTTTATGAAGACGGTATTGAGTCGAGAATCAATATTGATGAAATATCTTTTCTGGCTCTCTCCAAGAAGGGCAACACCCTCAGCACTTCTGTTCAGACACAGAAGGGAACCGTGAAAGAAGAAGAGCTTCATACTTATACATGGAATGAGTGGACACAACCTGTGGTGAACGAAAGACTGAAAAAATCCTACCCTATACTGCAGAAGCTTTTTTCAGAATACTGATTATAGAAACATAGAACCTATAAAAGAAAGTCAGGACAGGCATATCGCAATGCCTGTCCTGACTTTCTTTTAGTTTAATCTTCAATAATTAGCTTATGAGTCTTCTATCCTTTTATTCTTCTTCCGGTAGGACTCCACGAAGAGTCTCTTCAATCTCTTCGTCCATCTCTAGGTCTTCCGGTTCTATTTTAGGCATTCTTCTCTTGTCCC
>CAZXUT010000103.1:0-8017 GCA_964643785.1 uncultured Proteiniclasticum sp. | reverse complement strand
AGCATAATCGCGGAAAGTTCTTTCTCGTATTCACCAACAGTAAATTGACACGGTCTTTTTTTTGACTGAGAGCAAAAATCTCACAGGAATTTGTTATAATCAAATATAAATATTGTAAGCAGAAGATGCGGAAGAAAAGAAGTACGGAGGATATAATCTTATGAAATATGAAGTGTTGCTCTTTGATGCAGATGAGACCTTATTTGACTTTAAAAAAGCGGAAAGACACGCATTTATAAATACCATGGAGGATTATGGATATGACTTTGATGAAGAAGTCCATCTGAAATCTTATCATGAGATCAATACAGCCATCTGGAAAGAATTCGAGCAGGGAAAGATCACTCAGAAGAAACTGAAGGTGGAGCGGTTCAGGCGATACAAAGATGCCCTTCAGCTTCAGTTTGATCCGGAGGACTTTGCTGGAAAATATATGCATCATCTTTCCTATGCATCCTTTCTCTATCCTGAATCGGAAGAGCTCCTGAAAAAGCTCCATGGAAGGTACAAGCTGGCAATCATAACCAACGGACTTACAGATGTTCAGTCAAGGAGAATACGAAAATCTTCAGTCAGCCATTATTTTGATGAAATCGTGATTTCTGAAGAGATCAAAGTATCGAAGCCGGATCCTGAAATTTTTGTACATACATTGAAGAGGCTGGGACATGATCAGCTTCAGAGTGTCCTGATGATCGGAGATAGCTTAAGTTCTGATATTTCAGGAGGAATTAATTTCGGTGTGGATACATGCTGGTATAATCCATTAAAGAAAGAGAACAATAGTGATATAAAACCTACCTATGAAGTCAATGAACTCATGGGGATTCTAGAGCATCTGTAGAAATTAATAAGGACAAGTGAAGAAGTCGGGTGAATAAACCCGGCTTCTTTTGCGCGCTGAATCCTGTGATAAGGTTTTCAGAAATGAAGGATTCAATATTTTTAAATTCATAATTGAAATTGAGAATTTAAGATGAAATATGCTGTAAATACATGTTTAACAACAATTACAAGGCGTATGGCATGGATTCCGGGCAGGAAGTATTTACTTAATTAAATTAACAAAATGCAGGATTATAAATTAGATTATTCATTTATTTGATATTTCCAGTGAATTTGTATTGACACGAAGGGTCTTGATAATATACAATTCATTTAATATTTATTCACAATATAAAGGTTGGAGGTAATCACATGAAAAAAGGATTTATCAAAGTATTAGGTGTTATTTTAGCGAGTACGACCATCTTGGCCGCCTGCGGAGACAAAGGAACGGAGGTGAAGCTTGCTACAGGAGGAAATACAGGAACTTACTATTCCTATGGAACTGCCATCGGTCAGATCATCGGGGCCAAGGAGGATATTTCTTTCAATATCCAGTCAACAGGCGCATCAAAGGCAAATATCCAGCTCATTGATGCTGGTGAAGTTGATATGGCCATTGTACAGAATGATGTAATGGACTATGCCTATAACGGATCAGATCTTTTTGTAGAGGACGGAGCAGTAACTGGATTTTCAGCCATGGCTGCTGTCTATGCGGAAGTGGTGCAGATTGTTGCGAATCCTTCTTCAGGCATTAAGACCATAGCGGATCTAAAAGGTAAAAATGTGTCAGTCGGGGATGCAGGAAGCGGTGTTGAATTCAATGCCAAGCAGATCCTGGAAGCATACGGCATCACTTTTGATGATATCAACAAGCAGAACCTCAGCTTTGCTGCATCTGCCGATGCCTACAAGGACAGCAAAATCGATGCTTTCTTCGCAACTGCAGGAGCGCCTACAACAGCCATCATGGACCTGGTGACAAGTAAAGACATTCTGATTCTGAACATAGAAGATGACATAGCGGATAAACTGATGGAAAGCTATCCTTTCTACACAGTCTATGATATTCCTGGAGGAACTTATACTGGCGTAGAGGAAGATATTCAGACCCTTGCAGTGAAAGCGACCTTCATAGTCAGCAATGACCTTGATGAAACCACGGTCTATAACATGACAAAGGCTTTGTTCGAGAATAAAGAAGAAATCACTTCTGCCCATGCAAAAGGAAATGAACTGAATGAAGACTATGCTGTATCAGGAATCTCCATTCCATTTCATAAGGGAGCTGAAAAATACTTCCGTGAAATAGGAGCTCTGAAATAGGATGACAAAGAAAGTATATCTCCTGGGAGCGATTCTGCTCCTGGGAGGAATTCTTCTTTTTTCCATGAAGGAGAAGGAGCTTCTCATAAGAGATCAGGATACTGGAGAGATTTATGGACGTTTTGAAGTGGAGGAAGGAGATGTTTTTTCCATCACTTTCATTCATTCGGTGAACCAGAGTCCAGTCACAGACAGACTCATAATCACAGAGAACGGGTTCGATGCTTATGAGACCATCTACAGCTCATTCGGAGCGGGGGTCCAGACTGAACTGATGGATGGAGAAAGATTAACTTATGATCAGGAAGGCAATATGGTCATTTCAGGCTTTCAGCACTCATATACATCCCTTCATCTTATTGTAGGTACAGTAAGTGATCATATCCTGAGCATAGAGGGAAAAGAGATCAGCCTGAGAAAATTATGCGGGAGAAATGCATCTGTAGACATTGTTGTAACGAATTAGAAACGGAGACGAGAAATATGAAGAAAACAAAAGATCTGGATAGAATCATAACAGATGGGGCAGCAGTAGAGGATCTGCTGGCTGAATTTGACCGTGAATCCAATACGCGCCATTTTACTGGAACAATGAAACATATCATTACGGGACTCCTTGTCACTTTTACACTCTATGTATTCTGGATGACACTGATCGCCACACCACCAGAGCAGGTCAGAAGATCTTCATTTTTAGGACTGCTGATTTTCATTGGATTTCTTATCTACCCGATCAGAAAAAGTCATGCGAAAAGAGTGAACACAATACCCTGGTATGATGTTGTTTTCGCAGTTACAGGTGGAGGGGCATTCTTCTATTACGTTTTTAATTTTGAAGCCATAGTGGCAAAAGCGGTAAATATCGGAAGCATGGAGATTGCCATGGGCATCATTGGAACGCTTCTTCTTGTGGAACTATGTAGAAGAGTGGTGGGGTTACCGATTCTGGTTGTTGCAGGAGGATTTGTGGCTTATGCATTTTACTCAGGTCATTCTGTGAGAAGAATCGTTCACCAGCTTTTCTATACGACAGATGGAATCATTGGAACACCTCTTGGTGTTGCAGCTACTTTCATTGTACTGTTTATCATATTGGGATCCTTTCTGGAGAAAACCGGAATTGGAACATTTTTTGTTGATATGGCGAACTCCATTGCAGGCGGAGCCTCCGGAGGACCCGCTAAAGTGGCGGTCATATCCAGTGCACTGGAAGGAATGTATTCTGGAAGCTCTGTGGCCAATACGGTTGGAAGCGGAAGCGTAACAATTCCAATCATGAAGGAGATGGGCTACAAGAGTGAATTTGCAGCTGCTGTAGAAGCGGCTGCCTCCACAGGAGGGCAGATCATGCCTCCAATCATGGGCGCAGCAGCGTTTCTTATGGCTGAAATGACGGATACGCCCTATGCCACTGTAGCAATGACAGCAATCCTTCCAGCGCTTCTCTATTTTTCAGGGATCTTTATCATGATTCACCTGGAAGCCAAGAAGCTTGGACTGAAGGGCCTTCCAAAAGAAAGTATTCCTAATTTCTGGAAGCTTCTTTTTAAAAAGGGATATCTGTTTCTTCCGATCGTGACCCTTGTGACCTTCATGAGTATGGGACGAACACCAGCTTATTCTGCGATCTATGCGATTCTGACTGCGGTCGTCGTCAGCATGTTCAGTAAGGACACAAGGCTTACACCTAAGACCTTTACAGAAGCTTTGGCAAACGGTGCAAAAAATACCATGGGTGTTGCCATTGCCTGCGCCATTGCAGGAATCATTGTAGGAATCGTCACACTGACAGGACTCGGACAGGATCTTCTGAATGTGCTTATGGGTGTTGCCGGAACAAGTAAACTGCTTGCACTGTTTCTGACCATGATCAGCTGTATTATCCTTGGCATGGGCGTACCGACAACGGCAAACTATGTAATCATGGCCACCATCACAGCGCCTATTGTCATGAGCATGGGGGTGCCAATGCTTGCAGCGCATATGTTTGTATTCTATTTTGGTATTGTCGCGGATATCACTCCGCCTGTGGCTCTTGCCGCGATGGCAGGGTCCGCCATCGCAAAATCCAATCCTTTCAAGACGGGAGTCCAGGCAACAAGGCTTGCGATTACAGCCTTCATTGTTCCTTATATCTTTGCGTACAATCCTGCCATGCTGCTCATTGATACCACAGCACCAGAAGTGGTGAGAATCGTCATCACCTCTCTTATAGGGATATTTGGTGTTTCTGTGGCCATGGAAGGCTTTATGATGACAGAGATGAAAGGCTGGGAAAGAATGATCATTGGTGGAGCTGGACTTATGCTGATCGATCCGAATCTTCTCACGGATTTCACAGGGATCCTGATTATTTTCACAATGGTATCCTTGCAGAGAACAAAATCGAAGAAACTCATCAGTTTAGTAGAAGCTGTATAAAATCAAGAAATTAAAACTTAAGTGGAAATTTAAAACAATGAACCTTTCATGTATTCTATGAAAAGCTGCGATTTTTGGGTTCAGTAGTGCTATGATTTAGAAAAGTATCTATATTATGTCACTAGAATTCTTGGCGCATTTTTGAATGAAGAAAGAGGGTAAAAAGAAATGATTGCACTGCGAAAAATTGGAATCAGCAGATTCAGATCTCCTGAAGCGAAAAGAGAATTTCTGAAATACTACGATGTTGCTATTAATTTTTACCCCGCCCAAAAGAAGTTATCGATATTGATACGTCTTTTGGGCTTGCCCGCGTATATCACTTCGGAGAGGAAGAAAATGAGGGCAAGACCCCTCTCGTTCTGATTCATGGACATTATCCTACGCGCCGTAAAACCCCTCGCTTTAGCCATGGGGATATAAGGCGCTTTTTTATTGAGATTTAACTGTTTTGTTGTTATATATTCAATCACTTACGTGTATAATATAGAATATAAACTGATGTTTGTATTGCTATAAAACAGGAAGGAGGGACTATATTGAATCTGACAATTCAAGTTAAACTATTGCCGACTATGAAGCAGGAATCCATCATAAAAGAAACGCTCAGGAACTACATCCAGATGGTCAATGCTCTTGTAGCTGAATTTGTCGTGCTGGACAAGCTAGAAAAGAAAACCAGTGCGGATATCAAATGCGCGATACCCAGCGCATTGAAGGCACAGTCCATACAGGATGCACGTTCCGTGTTTCAGAAATACAGAAAAGAGGTTTTCAGAGCGAGAAAAAATATTACTCCTGAAGGCGAGACGAAAACTGTAAAAGTTCCTGTACTCAGGAAACCTGTGGCCATCTGGAACAATCAGAACTTCTCCATAGGAGACGATTGCCTGGCTTTCCCGCTGTGGATAAACGGCAAGGCCACCAAGACATCGGTCAAAGCTATCATTCCAGAAAGACAGAAGGCCCTGCTTGAAAACAAGAAGGGCACTTTGCGCATCACAAAAATAAACGGGAAGTTCATTGCGCAGATAGCGATAGACATTCCATGTGAAAGCAGCCATGGTTCATCCGTCATGGGTGTGGACCTGGGTCTTAAAATTCCCGCAGTGGCAGCTACCGACAAATCGAAGGTTCGATTCTTCGGCAACGGACGCAAAAACAAATACATGAAGCGCATGGCCAGAACTAAAAGGAAGACGCTCGGCAAGGCCAAGAAGCTTAAAGCCATCAGAAAGCTAGACAATAAAGAGCAGCGCTGGATGAAGGACAAAGACCATAAGATTTCCAGGCAGATTGTAAGCTTTGCTAAGGACAATAATGTCTCTACCATCCAACTTGAAGAACTCTCTGGCATTCGCCAGACGGCAAGGACAAGCCGTAAAAACGCTAAAAATCTCCATACCTGGAGTTTCTATCGCCTCGCACAGTTCATCCAGTACAAAGCTGAACTGGCAGGCATCAAAGTCGTGTACGTGAATCCGAAATATACCAGTCAGACCTGCCCTGTATGCGGAGAACGTAATCACGCCAAGGATAGAAAATACAAATGCCCCTGCGGATTCAAAATCCACAGAGACATTCTCGGTGCGATGAACATCATCACTGCACCTGTGACGGGCGCTAATGGCCTGTCAGCCTAAGATACTATATGTACTGTCTTAGGACGGGCTGATGACACAGCCCTTAGCTTGGAGTCATACTCTTCTACCTGAAATTAAAAGGACTGAAGTTTAATCATCCAAGAATCCCCTTGCTTTAGCTATGGGGAGTGTCAAGCCTCATCCTACATGTGGTTTCTTAATACTCCTTCCTTTATGAAGAAACGTCCGGTGTATGCTTTTGATATGATCGGTGAACCGAGCAGAAGTTTCCAGACCAAGCCTTTCTTAAAGACCAAGGACCAGGCTTTCTGGCTTGAAGAAGCTCTGGAAAAACTCAAACTCGAGAAAATCCATTTGCTTGGCGCTTCCATGGGGGGGTGGGCTGCAACAAACTATGTACGGCATTATCCTAAAAGAGTGGAAAGTCTTTCCCTTTTGGATCCCGTATTCGTATTTACTTCAATAACACTGGAGACTGTAAAGCAGTTTCTGATTTTTCAGGTGAACAAAGAGAAGATGCTGTCTTTTCTTCTGAATCAGGAAGTTGATATCGATGGTGTATTTATGGGGAAAATTGTAACCACCAGTATGGAAAATTTCATCTTCAGAACAACGATTCAGAAGAAAATAAAAAATGCGGATCTAAGAAAGATCGGATGTCCTGTCCTTGCCATCATGGCAGGAGAAAGTATGCTTAATAATTCAGACAAGGCAGTGAAAGTGGGTAGAGAAACTATCCAAAATATTGAAATTGAGAAATGGACGGGAGCTTCCCATGCGCTGAACTTTGAAAAAGATAAGCTGGTCAATGATCGAGTGAATAGATTCCTGGAAAAATTAGAAGAAAACAAAAAATAAAGCAGCAACAGAGGAACATCAGATATACTATGGAAATTTCGGTGAATAAGTGCTAAGCTAAAAATAAATGGTCAGAAAATTCGGATGCTTATCTGTGGAGGGATGTTTTATGAGAATTATTCTATTGGGACCACCAGGCGCTGGAAAAGGAACACAGGCTAAATTTATTTCGGAAAAGTTTGGTATACTCCATATTTCTTCAGGAGATATCTTCATGAAAAATATCTCTGAAGGCACAGAGCTTGGTAAAAAGGCCAAAAACTATATCGATCAGGGTCTTCTCGTCCCGGATGAATTGACCATTGATCTTGTCATGAATCGTCTTGAGCAGGATGATGTGAAAGAAGGATATCTTCTTGACGGATTTCCAAGAACAGTTCATCAAGGTCAGGTGCTTTGCAAGATGCTTCAAGAGAGGGGACAAGTACTGGAAGCAGTCCTTCTTATTGATGTACCTTCTTCCTACATTAAAGAAAGAATGCCTGGGAGACGTATATGCAAGTTCTGCGGAGCGAGTTATCATCTGCAGTTCAATCCGCCTGAAAATGAAGGAATCTGTAATCATTGCGGCCATGATCTCGTGCAAAGAAGAGATGATCATGTCGAAGCGGTGGAAGAGAGACTTAAAGTCTATGAAGAACAGACAATGCCTCTGATAGATTTTTTCAAAGAGAAAAAACTGCTGATTAGAATCGATGGGAAAAGAGAAATTGAAGAAGTTTCAAGAGAAATCAACGAGAAACTTAGTGATATTTATAATAATGAATAAAATGAGTGAACTGTGTCTATAGTAAATGAATGTTGAATTATCAGTTAATTCCCTGCATTTTTGTAGATATGCTGTGATTTAGGTGTTACCATGGTTGCATAGCATGAGAGACGAAACTGAAAAGTCGTTTCTTGTAATCTAAATCAACATTAAATCAGGAGTAGCAAATGATTCAAGAAAATATAGGCAATCATGGACAAAAGTGATGAAA
>CAZXUT010000102.1:0-8095 GCA_964643785.1 uncultured Proteiniclasticum sp. | reverse complement strand
CAACCAATGCTCAACATCATCGCTAATCTGATTATGGAATATGTAGAAGTCAACGAAGAAGACCTCACTCCGGATGTAAACCCCATACGAGACCTTCATCTCAACTCATATGATTTCATCAGTATCATCGGTAAACTGGAATCGGAACTGGGTATCGAAATTGATGAAAGAGAATTAAGAAAAATGGAGACACTAGGAGAACTTGATGAATATATCAAGTCAAAGATGATCAATTGATCTATACCTGCTATTCCGAAGGAAAGGATCTTTTAACCTATGCTCGTCAGAAGGAAGTTGCGCGTAGCCTGATAAACTATGGTCTTCTTCATGAGTACGGGATCATCGATGAAGAAATCGTGAAAAGTCCTCTTGGAAAGCCGGGGTTCAAAAAAGAAAGGAATATTAAATTAAGTATTTCGCATTGCGAAGGTGCTGTTGCAGTTCTTATTGCAGATCATGAAGTCGGCATCGATGTGGAAAGGGTAAGAAGTTACAGGAGAGAAGCTGTAAGAAGGATCCTCACAGAGAAGGAATGGAATGTTCTTTCATTGACGACTGAGAATCCGGATGAACTTTTTTTCAGATACTGGACGCTTAAGGAGAGCTATATCAAAGCACTGGGCACAGGACTCACTTACCCTTTAAAAAATATCAGTTTCACCATAGAAAACGATAGAATTCATTCAAATAAACCTTGGGCACAGTTTTACGTTGTTTCTAATTGTGAAGATTTTATCATT
This sequence comes from uncultured Proteiniclasticum sp., assembly GCA_964643785.1. Taxonomy (GTDB): domain Bacteria; phylum Bacillota; class Clostridia; order Clostridiales; family Clostridiaceae; genus Proteiniclasticum. Next base: position 7,355 of record CAZXUT010000102.1, on the reverse strand, counting down.
TCCACATGTCATCTGCATGCTAACGGACAAGAAGATAGAGAGATGAGAATCAGAAATTTTATTATACCTTAGAAAGGGTGAGCGTCATGGAAGATACAATCAGATTTGAACAAGTGAAAAAAATCTATAAGATGGGTGAATATGATATTGAAGCGTTGGCCGGAATTGACTTCACCATTGAAAAAGGACAGTTTGTCATCATCGCCGGTGCATCAGGTGCAGGAAAGAGCACCATTTTGAATATTCTAGGCGGAATGGACACACTTACATCCGGTAAAATATATGTTTACGGAAAAGAGCTCAGTAATTTTTCACAGAAAGAGATGGTTTCCTACAGAAGATTTGATGTGGGATTTGTTTTTCAGTTCTATAATCTTGTACAGAATCTCACAGCGAAAGAAAATATCGAACTTGCATCACAGATCGGAAAAGATCCGCTGAATGTGGATGATGTGATGGAAGGGGTAGGTCTTACATCGAGAAAGAAGAATTTCCCTTCTCAGCTTTCTGGTGGTGAACAGCAGAGAGTAGCCATAGCAAGAGCTCTGGCGAAAAATCCGAAGCTTCTTCTATGTGATGAACCTACAGGAGCACTTGATTATGAAACAGGAAGATCCATCCTCAAACTTCTCCAGGAGACCTGCAAGAAAAGAAATATTACGGTTGTCGTCATAACTCATAATCTGGCACTGATTCCTATGGGGGATAAGGTCATCAAAATCAAAAGCGGTCTTGTTGACAGTATCATCGATAATCAGGACCCTGTAGGCATCGAAAGGATCGAGTGGTAATTATGAAAAAGTCACTCCTCAAAGACGCATTCAGACAGATCGTAAAGTACCCTGGGCGTTTTATTTCCATTTTCACCATAGTCGCCATAGGTTCTGCGTTTTTTGCGGGCATCAAAACTGCTGCTCCTAATATGAAATATACCGCCGATCAGTATTATGATGCATACAACATGATGGATATCAGATTGTTATCCACCATGGGGTTTGTGGATGAGGACCTTGAGGCAGTCAAGCAAATTGATGGAATTAAAGAGGTGGAAACGTCCTATTTTCAGGATGTTACTTCCATCATCGGTTCAGCTGAACTGGTTTTCAGAATTCATTCATTACCCAATGATGCAAAAGACAGAGAATTCATTAATATGCCGAAAATAGTGGAAGGAAGACTTCCAGAGAAGCTCGGAGAATGTATTATCGAAGAAAGTCAGAATCTTGACCACGGTATTAAGGTCGGTGATAAAATTACTGTCTCATCAGGAAAAAAAGAAGATCTGAGTGATAAACTGCATAGTTCGGAATTCACGGTGGTTGGTACTGCTGTTTCTCCTTACTATCTGACCTTTGACAAAGATGCTTCCGATATAGGAAGCGGTAAGGTGAATCTGTTTATGATGACAGTGGAAGAGGAGTTTCTCTATCCTGTCTATCTTGAACTGCTGGTGACGGTAGAAGGAGCCAAAGAGCTGAACTCCTATTCAAATGCCTATGAGAAAAAAGTGGAAGTCATCATGAACAAACTTGAGAATTTAGGTGCTGACCGCGCAATTCTCAGACTGGATGACATTAAAGCTGAGGCCATGAAGCAACTTGCAGAAGGCAAGGCAGAACTGAAAGAACAGGAGGAGAATTACAACAGTCAGATTGCAGAAGGCGAAGCGGAACTTGCAGCTGCCAGAGATCAGATTGTTGATGGAGAAGCGACGCTGGAAACCGAAAAGAAAAACTATGAGATCAGAGTCGCCGAAGCAGAAGATCGAATCAGAGATGGGGAAAGGGATCTGGCTCAGGCGCAAGGTGAATACAATGCAGGCGTAAACGCCTATAACAGTGCTCAAGCGGAATATGGAGATGATCTGGAGCAGCTGAACAGCGCTTCACAGTCTCTAAAAGGAATTCAGAGCGATGCGGCAACGCAAAGAGATGCTGTTGCCGGAATGATGGCAGATGCAAGTACACCTGAAGAATATCAGTCTCTTTCACAGCAGCTGTCATCACTTGATGAGCTGTATAGAACAGCTTCTGATGGTATCAGCACCATTACAGGGCTTAATGATTATGCCCAGGCGCAGATGGCAGGAGCCGAGACGCAGCTAAGCCGTGCCAGAAACAGTCTTGCTGCAGCAGAAGCAGAGCTTCAGGCAGGTAAAAATCAGCTTGCTGCTGAAAAAAGAGATGCAGAAGCACAGTTTCTCGTAGCTGAAACAGAGATTGCTGACGGAAAAGCAGCCTACGAAGAAGGAAAAGCTGAATTTCTAAAGAAGAAAGAAGAAGGTGAACGTGCACTTCAGGATGGTAGAGAAAAGATCATCAGAGCTGAAAATGAGATTGAAAGACTCTCCAAACCAAGCTGGTATGTACTGGATCGTATGAAGCTATACAGCTATGCTGATTATGCTTCTACAGCTGATCGTATGGATGCCATCGCCGGTCTGTTTCCATTATTCTTCTTTGCAGTAGCCGCTCTTGTTTGTCTTACAACGATGACAAGAATGGTGGATGAGCAAAGAGCGGGTATTGGAATCTACAAAGCTCTGGGTTACAGCAACAATGATATTGCATTCAAGTATGTTAATTATGCTGCCATCGCCAGTATATTCGGAGGCGTTGCAGGAGCGATTATAGGAATCAAGATCTTCCCTAAAATCATCTTCGATTCCTGGTCCATGATGTACAATTTACCACCTATGCTGGAGACAAGACAGGTTCTATTAATCATTCTGACTGTGCTGGCCGGGTTTGCGGTAACGACATTCACTGCCTACTATGTTACAAGGACAACGCTTAAAGAAGTTCCGGCCATGCTTATGAGACCTAAGATCAGTTACTTCGGTAAGCAGATTCTCATGGAAAGAATGACTGGACTTTGGGAACGTTTTTCTTTCTCACAGAAGGTGACCATGAGAAATATATTCAGGTATAAAAAGAGATTTTATATGACTGTAACAGGTATCGCAGGGTGCGCAGCACTTCTTGTAGCAGGATTCGGTCTAAGTAACTCCATCAGTAAGGTCGTGGTGAAGCAGTACCAGGAAATATTCACATACAACCTCAACATGAAATATATGCCAACAAGCACCACCATGGACCGAAGAGAAGTGATGGAAACGCTTGACGCAGAAGAATCAGTTGAAGCCTATATTCAGGTAGCACAGCTGAATGCCACTGTGAAGGGAGACGAAGACATTGCAGTGACAATGATCTCTCCGTTTGACCAGGAGAAATTCAAAGCATTCACGAAGCTGCAGGAAAGGGTGTCGGGAGATGTTTTGACGCTTCCTGAAACTGGCATAGTCATCAATGAGAAACTGGCTAAGGAACTTAACGTATCCATTGGAGATGCGATTTCAGTGGACAACGGTGATGGAGCCATGAAGAAGCTATTGGTTTCAGGCATCACTGAGAATTATGTGTTCCACTATATCTACATTCATCCGGCATACTATGAGGAAATTTACAGACTGAAACCGGAAAACAACACACTGCTGATTAAACTGAAAGATGTGACTTCGGATGCTGAAAGCACTTTGGGTAAAAACCTCATCGAAATGGATCAGGTAGCATCTGTTCTTTATTACAGCGATGCAGCAGAAAAATTTGAAGACTCTGTAGTCAGCCTGAATGCCATTGTCTATGCCATCATCATCTGCGCAGCACTTCTTGCTTTCGTGGTTCTTTACAATCTCACGAACATCAATCTCAGTGAGAGGCTTAGAGAAATCGCCACCATCAAGGTGCTTGGATTCTATAACAGAGAAGTATCGTCCTATGTTTACAGAGAAAATATGATACTCACTGTCATTGGAGGAGGCTTCGGACTTCTGATCGGTATCGGACTTCATAGAGCCATCATGAGTTCAATTGAGCAGAATGGAATCATGTTCGGCAACTACATCTCAGGAAGAAGTTTTCTATATTCATTTGTCATCACCCTTGTTTTCGGTATTCTGGTGAACATCTTCATGTATAAGAAACTTACAAACATCAAGATGGTAGAGTCCCTGAAGTCGATTGAGTAGCCCTAGAAGGAAAGGAGATTTATTATGGAAGATCGCACTTACTATCCTTTAACATCGAGTCAGCATACGCTTTTTCTGGCACGAAAATTTTCAATTCACAAATCGATCACCAATGTACCAACATCTATTATCGTGAAACAGCCTTTAGATCCAGATCTGCTTGAGGATGCAGTAAACCAGGCAATACAAAGATGGGACGTTTTCGGACTGAGACTTGTAAAAGACGGCAACCAGCAGAAACAGTATTTTGGAAAAAGAGAAGTCGAACTGATTGAACGACTTGACTTCACTGGGAAAACCAGAGAAGAGATGGAGAATAAATTTGATAAATTAGGTTCTAAAAAACTGGATGTGTATGACGCTCCTCTTGCAAGGATTTATATCATTACGACACCAGAAGGATACGGAGGACTTTTCACCGTCATCAGTCATCTGATCATGGATTCCTGGTCCATCAGCATGTTTTACAGAGACTGCTTTGAAATCTATTTCTCTATGGCGAAAGGTACACCATTTCCAAAAGACATCAAAGACTATGAGAATGTACTGAAAAAGGAAATTGCATACAAACAGTCGAATCAATATCAGAAAGCCATTGAGTACTGGACTGAAGATAACAAGAAAGAAGAACCGATTTATACGGATATCACTGGAGAACAATTAAACCGATTCAGAAAAAAGAAAAGAGATGACAGTGTCCGACATAATGGGATTTTCTATATCAGAAATACAGCAAGTCTTGATATGTACTGGATTGAAAAAGAAAAAGTGGACCAGATGATTCCTTTTATCACGGAATACCAGTATCCGAGCATGCAGGTTCTTTTCCAGATGGGACTGAGAACCTATCTTGCAAAGGTCAACAAGCATGAAGATGATGTAAGTTACTACAATGTCTGTGCAAGAAGAGGTACATTGGAAGAGAAGATGTGTGGCGGGACAAGAGTCCATTTCATTACCTTCAGAACCATTATGCCTCCTGAAACGACATTTGCAGATGGATGCAGAATGCTTTTCGACAAACAGAATGAATTATACAGACATGCCGATTTCCCTCCTATGGAGATGCTGGATATAGAGCAGAAGATGAGAGATTTCAAGCAAGGGGGAACTTACAGATCTCTTGCAATGACTTATCAGCCTGTCACTATGAAACTGAAAGAGGATGTGGATATCGAAACAAAATGGCATTCAAATGGAGCTGTAGCGAATCCTTTCTATCTAACTGTCATGGATGGTGATGGAACAGGTGGATTCAAATGCTATTATGAGTACATGTCTAATCTCATCTCTGAAGAAAGAGTCAAGGATCTCCATCGCTACATGACGACAGTCATGCTGGAAGGGACGAAAAACCCACAGATCACACTGAAGGAGCTCTACGATCTCTATTGAAAATATAAATTGAATAGGAGATACATTAAAGAGGTCTGATTCATTTTCAGATCTCTTTTTTGTTAAATTAATACTTATATTTATGAAAGTTGTTAGATTTCTGTTAAGTTAATCGTTTACAGCTGATTTAAATACTTCTATTTGTTATCATAAGAGAATCAAAGAGTAAAGGGGATGTATGTATGGACGAACGCGTGAAAACTAAAATGTTCTGTTTCCAGTGTGAACAGACGGCCAAAGGAACAGGGTGCACCATTCAGGGCGTATGTGGTAAAACAGCGGAAATTGCGAATATGCAGGACCTTCTGATCTATCAGCTGAAAGGCATTGCAAACTATGCGACACGACTTGTGGTCTTAGGTCAGACACTTGAACCTTCACTGGTGGATTTTATCGAAGACTCACTTTTTATGACGCTGACAAACGTCAATTTCGATCCGAAGGATCATATGAAGCAACTTAAAAAATCTCAGGAAATTAAGGATGAATTAAGAGCCAGATTCAACGGCGAACTGCTGAACGACGAAGCTGCTTATACACTAAGTGATACCTATGAACAGATCATGGAGGACACCACAAGAGCAAGAATTTTCTATGACGAGAATCTTGATGAAGATATTAGAAGTGTCAGAGAAATCATAAAACTTGGACTGAAAGGGATTTCAGCCTATGCACATCAGGCGCATTTTCTGAACTACGAGAACAAGGAAGTATCCGCTTTTGTGCTGAAGGCACTGGATAAACTAACCGATAATTCCTTGACACTAGAGGAGAATATCGCACTTCTTCTGGAAACAGGTGAAGCAGCCTATAAAGTCATGGAGACCCTTGACAAGGCAAACAGTGAAACCTATGAATCCCCGACACCGCATAAGGTGAATGTCAATGTGAAGAAGGGACCGTTCATCGTGATTTCAGGTCATGATCTGAGAGACCTTGAAATGCTTCTTCAGCAGACAGAAGGTAAAGGGGTCAATATCTACACCCATGGCGAAATGATTCCTTCACATGGATATGGGGGACTGAAGAAGTATCCTCATCTGGTAGGGAATTATGGTGGAGCATGGCAGAATCAGCAGAAAGAATTCTCAAATCTTCCAGGATGTATTCTCATGACAACAAACTGTCTGATGAGACCGATGAAGAGCTATGAGGACCGGATCTGGTCCACAAACGTGGTCGGTTGGGACGGTATCAAGCATGTTCCGAAGAAGGAAGATGGAACGAAGGACTTCAGTGAGATGATTGAAAAAGCACTCGAGCTGGGAGGATTCCTTGAAGATGAACCAGTGAAAGAGATTCTTGTTGGATTTGGACATAAAACCACTTTGGGTTTATCGAATAAGATTCTGGAAGCAGTCAAAGAAGGAAAAATATCCCATTTCTTTGTCATCGGCGGATGTGACGGAGCAAAACCGGATCGTGATTATTACACCAGGTTTGCGCTGCAAACACCGAAGGATTCCATTATCCTTACCCTTGCCTGCGGAAAATACAGGTTCAATAAACTGGAGTTTGGTGAAGTTGCAGGATTCCCAAGAGTTCTGGATGTGGGACAGTGTAATGACAGCTATGGAGCCATAAGGATTGCAGCAGGTCTTGCTGAAAAACTTGGCGTTACTGTGAATGATCTGCCTTTATCACTAATCATCACCTGGTATGAACAGAAGGCTGTAGCAGATCTTCTGGCGCTCCTATTTGTTGGGGTGAAGGGCATCAGGCTCGGACCTACACTGCCAGTATTTGTTTCACCGAATGTGCTTAAATTTCTTCAGGACAATTATGATCTGAAACCAATCAAAACACCTGAAGAAGATCTTGCTGAAATTTTCGCTTGAGACAAAATAAATATAGTAATCAATAAAGCAACTGAATAAAATGTATCTATCAGGAAACGAAATGTGAAATCCAAAAACAGCCATCGGGACGAGAA
>CAZXUT010000101.1:0-8558 GCA_964643785.1 uncultured Proteiniclasticum sp. | reverse complement strand
TGAAAGTAAGGTTTCCCGAGGATATCCGTATCTTCATCGCCTGCGGACATACGGACATGAGAAAGTCGATTGATGGCCTTGCGGCCATTGTCAGTCAGACCTATAAGCTGGATCCTTTTCAGAATGCACTGTTTCTGTTCTGTGGAAAAAGAAGAGATAGAATCAAGGCTCTGTACTGGGAAGGGGATGGATTTCTTCTCCTATACAAAAGACTCGAAAACGGAAGTTTTCAATGGCCTCGCACCAGTGCTGAAACCAGAGAAATTACATCTCAGCAGTATCGATGGTTGGTCGAAGGATTGTCTATTGATCAGAAAAAAGTGATACAAAACATCGATAGTAAAAGGGTGCTGTAATATCGCTGAAACCACTGTCAAAGCAGTGGTTTCAGCGATATTTTTCGTGCTTTTGGCTGTAAATTGTGATATAATAAAAGTAGATTATAAATATAAGTAATACATGAGGTTGGCTATGGTGAAGGTTTCTGATACATCCGCATTGATCGAAGTGATCAAAGAACAGAATAAGACAATCGAGTCTCTTCGTAAAACCATCGAAGAGATGAGTTCAAACATCACAATTCTGCGCGAGCAGATTGTTTATCTTAACGGAAAGTTATATGGAACGAAGAGCGAGAAGACGGCTGCTATGAACGGACAGATTGTGATGGATGAAGTTTTCGAGAATGGTCAGTTTAACGAAGCTGAAACTGAAGCGACCCCTGATGCTGAAGAGGATCTCATACTGAAGAAAGCATCCAAAAAGGGGTATTCGAGGGAGAAAGCACTGATCAATCTTCCAAGAGAAGAAAAGCTCTATACCTTGTCGGATGAGGACCGAGTCTGCTCCATTGATGGAGACAGACTTTTTCCTGCAGGGAAAAAATATCTCAGAACTGAAATTGAATATACACCTGCATCCATGAAACTTGTGGAAATCTATACAGAAACAGCTGAGTGCAGAACCTGCCGCCGAGAGAACAGAAGTTATCTGAAGCAGGCGGAGGTCGATCAGCCAGTTCTCCAGCACTCTATGGCTTCCCCCTCCAGTGTGGCATGGACCATGTATCAGAAATATGTCAATCATGTTCCGCTCTACCGACAGGAGAAAGACTGGCATAACCTTGGTCTTGAAATTCGGCGGAATACGCTTTCCAGCTGGATCATCAAGACATCTGAGGAGTGGCTCAGTCCAGTAGTCGCACGACTAAGGACGAAGCTGCTGGAAGAGGCCTATATCCATGCAGATGAAACGCCGGTTCAAGTGATGAAGGAACCGGGACGGAGTAACACCAGCAAGTCCTACATGTGGGTCTATGCTACAAGCAGACACACTGAGCGGCCTATCAGAATCTTTGACTACCGCACCGGTCGTGCTGGCATCCATGCCTCGGAGTTTCTCGAAAATTTCCGTGGCTATCTGCATACCGATGCATACGCGGGTTATGAGAAAGTGAAGGATGTCACCCGCTGCCTCTGCTGGAGTCATTATCCCAGAAGTATTATTATACTAGAAGAAACTCTCGCTGTTGTAAATATGAGGGTTTCTATTTTTTTCTCAAATAATTATATTTTCCTTGTACAATGAATTTGAAAACCATATAACACTATTTCATTGTACAGGAGGTACCCAATGAGAAAAAAAGAACAAAGTACACGGTCGATTGCTGAACTGAAACAGGGGTTGTTGGCGTTACTTCAGGCCAAAGCATACAAACAAGTAACTGTAGATTATTATAGGCGTACATTGTCATTGATTGAAACATATATGAATGAAAACGCAGTAAATACATACTCATCACTAATTGGAACTGCATTTGTCACGGAATATCTCTCGAGTCATAATCTCCACATTTCGAGAAAAAGAGCCATTGCTACTATCGTAAATAGGTTGAATGACTATTCCAGTGGAACTGAATTTACCATGCAAAGGAAAAATTCAACAATGAAACTTCCGGAAATCTATGACGGTTTGTTAGAGTCTTACCTGTCATACTGCAAAAAAAACGGGAATAAAGAAAGAACCATTGCAGCAAAAAGATCTTTCATCAGCCGATTTCTAGTATGTTTATCAGATTTGGGATGCCACGAACTCGATGAATGGACTTCTGCCTATATCTGCAAGGCATGTGTAAAAGTACAAAACAAAGAAGCATGGGATGTCATCCGTATGTTCCTTAAATTCTTAAGCATGAATAACCTCATTGATGCAGACTACTCATCTCTGATTCCTCATCACAATAAAAAAACAGTTATACCTGTTACTTATTCTCAAAACGAATTACAAAGGTTTGAAACTTCGATTGACAGATCCACCGCAATCGGGAGAAGAGACTATGCAATGCTACTCTTAGCTTTGAGATTGGGAATGCGTTCCGGCGACATTTCAAAATTATCGCTGGATGAATTGGACTTTGATCAGAATACTATTCAACTGATACAAGAGAAAAACAGCCAACCCCTGAATTTGCCTATGTTGCCGGAAATCAAAGAAGCGCTAAGAGATTACATTGAAAATATCCGACCTAGAGCTGATCAGAACTATGTATTCTTAAGGATGTATGCACCATACCATCGGATAACAACATCTGTTTTAAGGTTTGCAACAACAAAATACTTCAAGAAAGCAGAAATAAATATAACAGGTAAAAAGCATGGACCTCATACTCTCCGATCATCATTGGCCACATTAATGGTAAATGATGATATCCCGTATGATGTTGTCCGAACAATTCTTGGGCATGCAGATCCTGATACTGTAATGCACTATGCAAAACTGGATATAGAGAAATTACGTGAATACGCTATAGAAGTACCAGAACCATCCGGTATCTTCAAGAATTTTCTTGAAGGAGGGATAGGCTGATGATTCGATTTGAAAGTATCATTAAAAGTGAACTATCTGAATTTCTATCCATGAGAGAAGCATACTTAAGCAAAAGTGCATTTGATCATGACTGTCATTACCTCCAAAAATTTGACGATTACCTTGTTCATAGTGGGTGCTGTAAGAAAGAAATCCCAGAAGAATTGATTATGGGATGGGTTGGATCACTAATTGGGAAAAGCAGTTCCATTGCGAATGAAGTGATTGTCATCAGGATTTTTCTCCATCACCTCAACGGTACTGGAATGCGGGTATACATCCCACCAGTTCCTAAAGTTGCTGATGACTATGTTCCATACATTTTTTCGGATATGGAAATGGATAAGATTTTTATGCTGGCTGATAATATTACAATGACAAAACGTCAGGCAAATCCCAATATTCAGCTTGAATACCCCATGATTATTAGGCTCTTGTATGGCTGTGGACTCCGTATTGGTGAAACCCTTATGCTAAGAATGAAGGATGTGGATCTTGATAATGGAGTGCTTATGCTAAAACATACCAAGGGAGACAAGCAACGTCTTGTTCCAGTGCATAGTACTTTGGCTTCAATTCTAAGAAGTTATTGCATGGCCATGGGATTAATAGGAAAATCAGATTCATTCTTATTTCCGAGTGCAACTTTGGACACCCCTATGTCACCACATATAGCGCTTCATCGGTTTGAGAAAATCTTAAAACGATCAGATATTTCATTGCCTGGAAGACAAAAATATCAAAGAGGACCATGTCTTCATTGTCTGCGCCACGTTTTTGTGTTCAAATCATTTGCAAAGGCTGAGAAGGATGGGCGTGGAATTAACAATTCAATCCCATATCTGTCTATTTATCTTGGTCATGACAGTTTGCAGGAAACAGAAAAATATCTGAAATTCAGTAGTGAAATGTATCCTGAAGCAATGGAATTGTTTGAGGAATATACCACGGATATTTTTCCGGAGGTGGACTATGAAAAGTAATTCTTCTGTATTTTTGGAACTTCTTGATGCCTATATCTCCAGTTATCTTCCCCACGCTTACGGTGCAAGCTTCAATACGGTGAAGTCCTATAAATATGCCTTTCGTCTACTCATCGAATTTATGTGTCAACGCAAGGAAATCCCGGCAGATAAAATCACTTTCGTACATCTTGATTACGAAACATTAATGGAGTTTTTCTTGTGGATTGAAGAAGAACGTGGCTGCAGCGTATCGACAAAAAATCAGAGAATGTCAGCGTTAGCATCATTTTCTGCATATGCCCAGAACCGTGACTTTGCGGCAGCATCGATTTTCAGAAATGGAATGAACAAGATTCCTGTTAAGAAGGCATCAAAAAAGAAAAGAGCGGTTCTTTCAATACAAGAGGTTACGATACTGCTTCGGTTGCCGGATAACCGTAAAGAAACAGGACTTAGAAATAAAGTCCTACTTTGCCTGATGTATGGAAGTGGTGCTAGAGCACAGGAAATCTGCGATCTTAAGATAGGAAACATACAGTTTCATTCCCACGGTGCGTCAATTAACATAACTGGTAAAGGAGGAAAGATTCGCAGGATTGGAATTTCCAATGCCTGTGCAGATATCTTAAAACAATACATAATTCATCGAAATCTCTCTGGAAAACCCGAAAGACATGTTTTTTCCAGTCAAACACATGAACAGATGACGGTTTCTTGTGTTGAAGAGATATTCAAAAAATATGTGTACATCGCAAAGAAAGATAATCCTTCGCTGTTTCAGGAAAACACTTATACACCTCACTCAATGAGACATTCAACAGCAAGTCATATGCTAGAAGCTGGAGTTCCTCTTGTTGTTATTAAAAATTTCTTAGGACATGTATCCCTTCAATCAACTCAGATTTATGCGGAGATTTCTCAAAACACTGTTGATAGACATCTAAAAGAGTGGAATGAGAAATGGTTTCCGACCATCACGATTAATGAAAATGAAGAGACTCCAAAGGATGAAATGCCTGCATTTCTAAAATAGATCGTGCCTATGACACTTGCTGATTATCTGAGAAAAAAGAAGAATCTCTGCATGAACACTACAGCGAGAGATTCTTCTAGGATAATAATATTTCTGGGATAATGACTCTTATCTGAGTTCTCGAATAAGAGTCATAACCGACGATACTATCATGATGCGCTGCCCAAAGATCTGAAAAGCGCAGAAGCCACATTGCCGCGTGAAGGGATCGCCTACTGCAACAAACTGTTCAAGATTGAAGAGGTATGCAGGGATCTCCCTCCGGAAGAACGTCAAATTAAGCGTCTTGAACTGGCGAAGCCAGTACTCAAGGCTTATTGGGCATGGGTCGAGATAAATGCGAACAATGTCCTGCCTAAATCAAAAATCGGTAAGGCCTTCCAGTATACCCAGAATCAGAGAGAAGGGTTGATGAACTATCTGAAAGATGGTCATTGCGAGATCTCCAACAATATTGCTGAGAACAGTATCCGCCCGTTTACCGTCGGAAGACGTTATGTATCGAAACCGGTTATGTGCTGAATGTAGCGTAATGCATTCCAGCGCATGGGATTCATCTGACAACTCAGCACATAAATTACGTCACATTTCTCTGATATGATGAAAGCAAAAAGGAGAAATGTGCCATGGAACAAAATCTGAAACTCTATGACTTGGAGGCATTTGAAGCCTATCTCATTCAGGCTGGCTACTCAAAGTGTACCATCCTAGTCTATCTCAGGAAAGTAAAAGTCTTCCTGACCCACGTCGATATGAATCGCGTGGAAGACATGGATTGCAGCAGATTGAAGGCAGTCATCGAGAATTACGATGGGCAGCTCACGCTTACTTCGCAAACACAGATGATAAAAGCAGCTTTACATACCTATTATGTCTTCTGTTGTGGTCAAATGTTTCATAAACGGTTAAGTATGAAAGATTTCGGATTCACTCCTGCCATCGACCATGAAATCGGACGATTCAGGAAATACCTCCATGAAGTTGCGGGTCTGCGTTGTAACACCATCATTTCACGCTGCAACACTGTGTCGATTTTTTTATGCTACTGTTTTGAAGACCGTGAATTCTCACCGGATAAGCTGTCCATTAACCAGATTCAGGCGTACCTCGTCAAAGGCCTGTCTCATGTATCGGCTTCATCCAAGAGGACGATGCTGACGAGGATCCGTTCCTACCTGAGATTCCTGGAATTCGAATATGGTTTCCATATGGATCAAGTCTTGAGACTGCCCATGACCGCACCCGTGTGGAAACAGGCAGGTCTTCCCAAATATCTATCAGAGGATGAACTCGACCAGCTTTTTGCTATCTACAACCCGAACAAGCCCAATGGCATCCGTGATTATGCCATTGCGAGGTGCCTGAAAGACCTCGGCCTTCGATGTTGCGAAGTGGCCGGCCTTTCTCTGGATGATTTCGACTGGATCCAGGGAACACTGACCATCCGGAACACGAAGAACCACGCGGATCGGATGCTCACCCTGAAAGAAATCACCGGGAATTCCATCTCGGAGTACCTGCTTCATTCTAGACCGTTGACCAGCGAGCGCACGCTCTTTGTCCGGTCCGGGAAAAATCGTGGGAATCCCATGGGCACCGCCCAAGTCCGCCGCACCGTAAGGTATGCGGCGATGAAAGCGGATCTGGGGAAGTTTACCGGCACCCATATGCTGAGATATACCAGCGTAAAAGAGATGCTGGATAACGGAACGGATTTCAAGATCATTGCGGATGTCCTGGGACATGAATGCTTGGAGACCACAAAGATCTATGCGAAACTGGATCTCAACCATTTACGTGAAGTTGCCGGAACATGGCCGGAGGCAGACAAATGAGCGATAATCTGATTTCAAGACAGATTGAGGAATATATTGCCTATAAAAAGGGACTTGGCTTCCAAATCCGGATCGAGTCTCAGGAACTGCGAAGGTTTGCCAAGTACACGCGTGAGATTGGGTATGGAGGTTCGCTGAAGGTAGATATCGCCTTCCGATGGGCAACTCTTGATCCTGCCTATTCCAGATGGTACATGGCCAGAAGAATGGAAACCGTAGCGACCTTCGCGGCGTACGCCTGCGTGTTCGATGCTCAGGCACAGATGATTCCCAAGGGGATATTTGGAAAGTGTCATGGAAGGACACTGCCCTATATCTATTCCGAACAGGAAATCCGGAAACTCATGGACGCTGCACGAAACCTGTATTCCCCGGACAAACTACGGTGCCATTCAATCCCTTTTGGGATTGGGCTCTTATGGTCCACCGGAATGCGTCCGAATGAGGCCTGCTGCCTGTTGGATGAGGATGTCGACCTGCACCTTGGAACCCTGACGATCCGGGAAACCAAGTTCTCGAAGAGCAGGATTCTTCCCCTGCACGAAACCACCGTGGCACAACTCGAAGCCTACATTAGGTTCAGGGACGAAGCAAGAACGGATTTCTCCGAACCATACCTCCTGATCACGACAGGTGGCCGGAGGCTACTTTTACGCAGTTTCGAGTATGCGCTGCAACGGATCAGGGACACCCTTCTCGAGGAGAATGGGTCCTGGTACAGACGACCACCCCGGCTCTATGACCTCCGCCATACCTTTGCGTGCAGGACTTTGCTCAGGTGGTTGGTGGACGGGGTCAATGTGGACACCAAGATGATTTCCCTTTCGACCTATCTTGGTCATGTGAAGATCGCGGACACGTACTGGTATCTGACGGGTATCCCAGAACTCATGGAAGTGATTTCCAGAAACTTCGAAAAGTCCTTCTCTATGGAAGGGGGGATTCGCTATGAGGACTGACACTTTCCAAAGTCTCCTTCGCCGATTTTTCCTGGAACGGCTCATGAACCAGCAAAGGGTATCTCCATGTACCATTGAATCCTACAGGGATACCTTCCGAATCCTGTTGAAATATCTGTACGACGCTCAGGGCACCAAGGCGGACGCCTTGGCCCTTGAGGACCTGAACGCGACTGCTGTGATTGGTTTTCTAAACTATCTCGAACAGCATCGGAAGAACGACAACAGCACCATCAACAACAGGCTCGCCGCCATAAAATCATTCATGGACTACGTCTCCTATGAATGCCCGGAATACCTCGATATCATCCGCAAGGTAAAACTGATTCCCTTCCGGAAGGTGGAACGCAAAGAGGTTTCCTATCTTTCCAAGACGGAACTTGATGCCCTGTTAGCTGCCTGCAAAACCTCGACCTCGACTGGCAAACGGAACTACCTCATGGTCCTGCTCTTGTACAATTCAGGGATGCGGGTTTCTGAGATGATCACCCTGAAAGGGAAAGATGTTGTAGTGACAAAAGGACACTGTCATATCCACATTATAGGTAAAGGACGGAAGGAAAGGACAGTGCCGTTATGGGAGGTGACGCGAAAGCGGCTGATTGAATATCTGAAGGATAACCGGATCCAGGCCGATGATTTTCTCCTGACGGGAAGGAATGTGGAACACCTGACACGGTCAGGGGTAAGGTATCGTCTGGATAGCATCGTGAACAGAGCGGTTAGTGACTGTCCTTCCCTGAAAAATAAAGTCATCAGCGCCCACACCCTTCGCCACTCCACGGCCATGAGTCTGCTCCAATCCGGAATAGATATTTCCACCATCGCTATTTGGCTGGGTCATGAGAGCATCGAAATGACCCATAGGTATATGGTGGCGGATCTGAATCTGAAGGAAATC
>CAZXUT010000100.1:0-8793 GCA_964643785.1 uncultured Proteiniclasticum sp. | reverse complement strand
GAAGCGGGTTAGTCAACCTTACGAAAAAATGTAAACTGGCATTTCTACCTCAAGGTGAAGAGTTTAAACTGTCTGCTTTAATATGAAATAAGCTGGCAGTTTTTCTAAAACCGCCAGCTTATTTTCTATATATACATTACCCAATATTCAGAAAGAACCGTATTCTTCATATGCGGCGTTTTGATTTATTAAAAATGAACTGAATAATATTCCTTAGACCAAGGGGTTGATTTTTGCGGTTATAAAATATAAGCTAGAATGTGTCAGGAGGGATTAAAATGGAAGAAAAGCAGCTGTTTGACAGCTTATTAGAACTGTTACACAATAAAGACTATATTTCCTTCAGAAGTGAAATCAAAGAATTGAATGTAATAGATGCAGCAGAATTCATGGAACTGATTCCATCGGATACCCTTGTGATTGCGTTTAGGCTTTTACCCAAAGACATGGCCATAGATATATTTTCCGAGTTTGATCCAAAAATGCAAGAAGCACTCATCACGCAGATTACAGACAAAGAAATAGACCATATTCTTCATGAGATGTATGTGGACGATCTGGTGGACATGCTGGAAGAACTTCCAGCTACACTGGTCATCAATATACTTGAAAAGGTGGATCATAACTATAGGAGTCTGATCAACCGTTTCCTTCAGTATAAGGAAGATACAGCAGGCAGTGCAATGACTATAGAATACACCAGTCTGAAAAAAGACATGACGGTTGCCGAAGCAATAGAGTATCTCAGAGAAAACGGTCATGACAGTGAAACTTTATATAGCTGCTATGTGATTGATTCTGGTCGAATTCTGGACGGGGTTGTAACACTCCGAACACTTCTGTTATCCGAGGATAATGAAAAGATTTATGACATCATGGAGGAGTCTGTGATAAGTGTTCATACCGATGAAGATGTGGAAAACGTCGCGGATCTGTTTAATAAATATGATTTCATGTCTTTGCCGGTTGTAGATTCAGAAAACAGACTAGTAGGTATTATTACAGTAGATGACATCATCGACATCATTCTGGAAGAAGATACGGAAGACTTTGAAAAAATGGCAGGAACCATTCCTTCGGATAAACCCTATTTAAAAACATCTGTATGGGAGCTGGCGAGAAATAGAATGGGTTGGCTTATTGTGCTTATGCTGTCAGGAATTATTACAGGATCTGTATTAGCAAAGTTTGAAGATGCATTTCTTATCATTCCTGTTCTTGTGACATTTATTCCAATGCTTACAGATACAGGAGGAAATTCAGGTGCACAAAGCAGCACATTGATTATCAGAGGGATGGTTCTTCATGAGATTGATGTAAAGGATCTGTTTAAAGTATTGTTCAAGGAATTCAAGGTTTCCTTAATGGCAGGTGCATTCCTGGCCTTAATTACTTATATAAGACTGATTCTTACCTATCCGGAGAAACCGATGATTGTTCTTGTGGTCTCAATCGCTATCTTAGCTACGGTGATGGTGGCAAAGCTTGTCGGTGCATCATTGCCATTTTTTGCAAAGCTGATCAAAGCAGACCCTGCAATAATGGCAGCGCCAATGATCACAACCATAGTGGATGCAACTTCACTGCTCATTTATTTCTATCTTGCCACGTGGATTCTCCACATATAGTCCTTTTTATAGATATTATAAGTGAGTGGACATGAAAAAGAACCTGAATGACCAAATTGGCCATTCAGGTTCTTTTTCATTTACTTCAGCTATTTTTCCAGTACATCATGAAAGTCTTCATTTTTCTCCAGGATCGCTTTGGCAAATTCACAGACTGGTCTGATCTTTCTGCCTTCTTCTCTTGCTCTGTCAACCATAGCTGTGATCAGCTTCTTACCGACTCCCTGACCACTGAATCCGTCATGTACATAGGTGTGATTAACAACCAGTATATCATCACCTGCTGTTTCAAACAGGATTTCACCTGCTTCGATTTCTTCTTCATTCATCAGATAGATTCTGTTTTCATCGTGTTCTACTCTCATAATATTCTCTCCTTGTTTTATCGTGTGAACAATATACTTCAGTGCACCGCTGGGACAGGCATCGATGAGCTCCATGAGCCGTTCTTTATGATGCTCTCCATCAGGAAAGATCCAGGGCCTTTTTCTCACATTGAATACTCTGCGGTTTCCTTTGACACAGACAGCAGAATGAATACACAGATCGAGCTTAAAATAGACATCCAGCTCTTCTCCGCGATATTTCCTGTATCCCATGGTTAATAGATCGTTTTCCTTCATGAGCCGCTACCTTCCTTGGTACATTTATACTTATCAGCCTTATTTTAACATAGAGAAAAAAGTTTTGACACTAAAGAAAGAAAAAATGAATTTTATGCAATGTTTTCTTTCCTGGAGGGACAGATTCGTAATGATACTTTGTTCTTTCTTTCAGACTCATAAGGCATATAATGAAAGAAAGACATAAAAAGGAAGGGATCAGATTGATGATCAGAGATGCAGAAGTCAAGGATGCAAAAGAGATTCTGGGCATCTATAGTCACTACGTTTTAGATACGGCCGTCTCTTTTGAGTATGATGTTCCCGAGGTTTCAGAAATGGAGAAAAGAATCAGAACAAATGGCGATAGATATGCTTTTCTGGTACTGGAAGAAGAAGGACATCTGTTGGGCTATGCCTACGGCAGCAGATTCAGAGACCGAAAAGCCTATGAGAGAACAGTGGAGGTATCAGTCTATGTGCATAAGGATGAAGGGAATAAAGGATATGGAAGTGCACTGATGAAGGAACTGCTGATGAGGCTGAAGAACAAAGGAATGGAAACAGCTGTGGCCATAGTCACTTCAGAGAATGAAAAAAGCAGCAAGGCTTTTCCTGCCATGGGATTCACCTATGCAGGGCATCTTCCCCGAGTAGGATTCAAATTAGGTAGCTGGCATGGAATCAATCAGTACTTCAGAATACTCTAAGCATGACAACAGAACGGATACTGTTCTAGCGAATAAGGAGATGAAATCTATGAAGCATGAGTATAGAAAACATGAGAAGGAACTATATGGTCCTAAAGACAAAGCAGAAATTCTTGTGGTGCCAAAGCAGAGATTTTTCTGCATCAGAGGCAAGGGAAATCCCAATGATGAGGATTTCGCAGAAAGAATCACTGTCCTTTATAGTCTTGCCTATGCAGTGAAGATGATACCTAGAAATGGATATACTCCAGAAGGTTATTTTGACTATACAGTCTATCCTCTGGAAGGGCTTTGGGATCTTACTGAGGAAGGCAGGGAAATGACAACTATTGATAAAGATGAACTCATCTATACGATCATGATCAGGCAGCCTGACTTCATCACTGAAGAAGTCGCTCAAAAAGCCTTTGATATTGTAGTAAAGAAAAAGCCGCATCCACTTCTTGGCGAAGCCTATTATGATGAAATTGAGGATGGATTGTCCGTACAGATCCTCCATAAGGGGTCCTATGATGATGAGCCGCTATCCTTTGCGAAAATGAAAGCGTTCATAGAGGAAAATGGACTAAAAATCAGAACCTTGGTCCATAGAGAGATTTATCTGTCAGATGCACGAAAAGTGGAGAAAGAGAAGCTGAAGACCATCTTGCGATATGTCGTTTCGAGGTAATAGAGAATAAAGAACGATGATCATAAAAACGATGAATGAGTATCGAGGTTGACGTTTTCTATGGTTGAACTATGGTTTTCTTCATGTAATTTTAAAGAAAAAATAAGCAGGTGTATCCAAATTGTTAAGTTCAGATAGATAAACTTAAAATAGCAAATTAATATCTGAATTCAGGGAGGAGCAATTTATGGCTGAAATGAAGAAAAAGACAAGTAGAAACATCGGGATGGGCATCGTGACGCTTCTCCTCTTCAGTTTTGTGCTGTTTGTCATTCTTGACCAGACCCAGAATAAAAGCAAGCCACCTACAGTCCATGTGCTTATAAATGATGATATCAGAAGAGAAGCGCTTATGGGCACTTATGAATGGAAAAGTGGTGGCCGTAATGTGATAGCGGATGCAGATCATCCTTCCAGATTTACATACGAAGAAAAGCACACGCTGGAAGCCAGCAAAGGGCAGATGGTCTATATGAGTATTTCCAGCGATGAAGGGTACATGCCCATTGAGGTCATAGATTTCGAGGTCTATACCAAAGGAAGCACAGATAAGCTGAAGGACGCGAACTACAGCATCAACGGGGATACACTGGTACTTCACGTGGAAGAGGATTCAGGAGATTATGTATATCTTCTTTTCATGGATTATGGAGATCGCGGGAATGCAGTCTATGGGGTCAATATTATTGTGGATCAGCAGAGCTTCCCTGTGGATGAACTGAAGAAGCTTCATACACCTTATGTGGGAAATTATGGAAAGGTAAGAGAAATCCTATCAAATCTTCCCAAGCCGGGCAGCGGCTACACCCAGAGATATCTCGCACTGAAGACAGGAGCAGAACCCTACGGCGTTGTAGCCTATTATGAACCGCTGGAAGAGTTTTCAGGAAACCTCATCTTCCCGACTGAGAATCCGGTGAATAATGTGTATATCAATATGGAGAAGAATGCTCTAGTGCTCTTTTCGCTCATCGATAATGCAGGCATTGTGACTTTCAAAGTGAAACAGACACCATCTGAAGGTGAACTGGAGGATCGGGACTATGATGGGGAAGTTTCTTTTTCAAAAGAGAAGCTCATAGAGAAGTATGGTGCTCTTGAAGACATACTGGACAATGAAGAGATTTTTTCAGGCAGACCCTAGAGTTGGTTTTCCGATAGATTCAAAAAGAGTCACTATAGTCTGATAGTGTTATATCCAGGCATTCTAAAAGGGATTCAAATTTTTGAATCCCTTTTGCAACTCCTGAACGAAAGCAGCATATTATTGTTCTACGAATGATTGTTAGACAGGTCTTTTGATATGGACTTGACCATCAGAGAAAGTGCTACAATGAGGAACAGTCCAATGAGCCAACGCCAGGAAGGCAGCCACAAAGAAGTGATCAATGCAGCAAGCAAAAGAACAACGGGGGCTAAGCCATCTAAAAATGCGAATTTTCCTAATCGCTCATGAGCCGATTTCTTCTGTTTTTCGACGCTGTTCAGGTATTCTTCGTTTCCTGATTTTGTCAGTGCATAGGACAAGTTCAGTATGATATGAAAAACTGCTAACACGATGATAAACAGGTGACTCAATCCATCGTAGTGAAGAATCCCATATACAACTGCTCCAGCTTCAGTAATAGAAAAAACAAGCAGTTTCCAGTTATAGATCCTGATTTTTGGTTTGATTTCCACTTCTTCCATTCCTATCTCCTCTAAAGTATGACAAACTCTGATTAAGTAACATAACAGACATATAACAATATTATACTTAATTCAGATCAGTTGTTCAATCAGAATAAAGCTGAGAATCAATGAGAATGAGATAAATTCGCAAAAAGATGACCACCAAGGATTACTATCCTTGGCGGTCACTTTTTATTCAAGAAGAAAGGGGGAACTTACTTCTTAGATCTACTTGTTATTCAGGTCATCATGATGAACTTCAGTGATGACTGGTCCATCATATTCATAGTCATCCACGTTGGCATTCTGCTGAACTTCTTTCTTGAGATCTTCAGCTTCCATCTTCTTTTGGATTTCTTTCATGCTGCCCTTATTCTCCTCCATACTCTTCTCTAATTTCAGAAGAGTATTTTTAGCGAAGTCTCTACCACCGATACCGAATGCAATAGCAAAGGCTACTGCTGCGGAAACGATGATGGCGATGAATAAGGTTTCTACAAAGAGAGCACCGATTCCAAGGTGTGACAGTGCCATAAGTCCGGCAACTGCAACAATTACACTTTTAACCACGATGGCTGCAAATCTGGCTTCTGGTACCATTTTGAGAATAAATCTCTTGGCAATAGAACCTAATATGTATCCACCGATGATGATCAGCAGTGCGCTGAGGATCATTGGAAGATAAGCGATGATGGCTGCACCGATAGACTGGAAGATCGAAAGTCCGATAAGATCAAATGCCTGAACTGTAAAGAACAGGATGATCAGGGCTTTCACTACGATTCCAACTATGTTTCCAAGATCAAAGCCTGTACTTTTTGGCTCATCCATGACATCAGCGACTTTATCGGAAATACCGAATCCATCGATTATATTTTCAACAAGGTCTCCAACTAGTTTTGACATAAAGATTCCAATGACGATCAGTATTCCAGCAGCTAATATCTGTGGAATGATGCTCGTGATACTGGTCAGCATCAATACTGCTGGATTCGTGATTGCATCAATACTAAGTACTTCCAGAGCTGCAATGATAAATGGAATAAGTACGATGACATAAAGCACTTTTCCGCCTAAATCAGCTAATGGGAGGGCGTTTCTTCTAGGTTCTAGACTGGTATCGGGTTCTGCAAGTCCCATCTTGTCTTTCAGCCTGTCCACATTCACTCTTTCAAGGAACCCCTTTACAAGCTGCTGTACGATCTTAGCGATAACAAATCCTAAGAACAGTAAGAGCGCTGCACCTATCAGTCTTGGAATGTATCCAAGGAAGGTGCCCACCATTCCGGTGAGTGGAGTTGAAATATTGTTCAGTCCGAAGCGGTCGAAAATTCCTGGTAAGAAGAACAGAACAGTCAGGATAAAGCCAAGTTTACCAAGAAGTTCAGGAATACTGTTTGCTTCCTTTGTGCTTTCACCAAATTTCTGGTCAAGCTTCATGGCTTTTGTACCTTTTATAATAAGACTTTTTACCACATAACCCGCTATGATGGCGATAATAAGAAATAGTATACCAAGCAGTATGTCTGGCAGACTCCGTTCAATACTAGCTGTTAATTCATTCATAAGATCACTCCTCGTTTAATAATTAGTTCTATACCATAAATTAATTGTAAGGGTAAGATGTTGATAAACATGAAATAAAGTGTTAAGAAATATTGTGTTTACAAAGTGTTTTTATATATTTATATCTCATTAATATTTCTATATAGATGAGTCAAAGATATTATTTAGTTAATTGATTTACCATTCATCAGATTGAGATAGCCATACGAATTAATTGTTCCGCAACAATAGTAGTGATATGATGAAATGGCTTGATTGACATTTAACAAGATAGAACTAAAATATATTTATAAAAAGTTATAAATTAGCGTATTATATGGTATAATAAACCACATAGAAATAAAAAACGAGGTGTATTAAATGAAACTGCAACTGGAACAGATCAGAAAGTCTTTCGATAACAAAGAAGTATTGAAAGATGTGAGTTTTGACTTTGAAAATGGAAAAATTTATGCCCTTCTTGGAAGAAATGGATCAGGAAAGACAACCTTATTCAATATACTTGCTGATGAGCTAAAAGAAGATGGAGGAACCATGCATCTTGAAACGGATGGAGAAAAAAGAGAACTGACCATCGAGGACTTATCCTATGTATACTCTTCTCCTGTTCTGCCGGATTTTCTGACAGGATATGAGTTCATCCGATTCTTTATGGACATCAACAAGGAGAAGCTGAAGGGGGACGAAACCATAGATGATTACTTCAATCTGATCAAAATCGATGAGACCGATCGGCATCTCCTGATTAAAAACTATTCACATGGTATGAAAAACAAGGTACAGATGCTTCTTTTCCTTATCGCAAAACCACCGGTGATTCTTCTGGATGAACCACTTACTTCTTTGGATGTTGTCGTGGCGCTGGAAATCAAAAAGCTTCTGAAGAGCATCAGGCAGAATCATATCATCATTTTCTCCACACATATTCTGCAGCTGGCCACAGATCTTTGCGATGAGATCGTCATTCTTAATGACGGTATGCTGTCTCTTCTGGATCATGAAATGCTCAGCGATCCGAACTTTGAAGAAGAGATCATACTCAGGTTGAAGGAGAACGGCGATGCTTAGTAATGTGCTTACCATCATGAAAGTAGAGACTTCCATCTTTATTAATGGATTTCTTTATTTCCTGAAGAAACTGTTTTTCCTGAAAAATGCATTGAAGAATATTAATTATTCTTTTCTCAAAATCAAGAATTTTCTAGGTTATGCGGCTTTTCTCTATCATTTCCTGTGGAGTGCTTTAAAAGCGCTTCTTCTTCCTGGTATTTTTGTGGTGTTTCCGCAGATTATGATTGGAGAAGTCGCGAATCTTAAACCGCTCACACTGATTTTTGTGTTTTACTTTGTGCTCAGGATACTGAGTTCACTGATTCTGGAGCTGAACTTTCAGAAGTTCATCATGATCAAAGAGCTTAGGATGAATCCTAAGGAATATACCCGTGCACATCTTCTAAAGAAAGAGGGGTTCAAGTTCACAGGCCGGACGATAGCCTTTATGGGGCTTGGGAATTTCATGGGGATGAACATAGGGACAGCGGTGCTTCTCTCAATCATGGCGACGATGATGTCGGTGATTGCCGAAGCGATGCACCTTTACGGCTTTGAAAAGAAGAGCTTTGTACTGGAAGAGCATAACTTCACTCTTGTGATACTGTATCTTCTGGTCTTTGTGTCAGCCTATGCACTATATTTATTTGTTCCTTCATTTAATGGAGGAAGCCTGATTCTTCATCCTGCATTCATCATCGTCCTTCTTATCCTCGGTATTTCATCATTTTTATACATCACGAGATTCCATGCCTACACAGAGGTGGTAAGCAGGGTGACGACGCTTGATAAAATCGGCAAGATACAGACAGCTGTGAGCGAAGCGAGATTTGCTGATGTCAGTGCGCCACGAAGGCGTGTCCAAGTAGCGTAAGTTACTTGAAGACAGCTATGCT
>CAZXUT010000099.1:0-9032 GCA_964643785.1 uncultured Proteiniclasticum sp. | reverse complement strand
TTCATAATGCATTAAGAATTTATAGAACTACTGACAACTAACTTGACAGTTAGCGTCTGAAAGGAATGAATAAAATGAACAAAAAAATCATTGCCATAATCTTAGCTATATTTACCATGAGCATACTCGCTTCATGCGCAGCAGAGGAAATGGATGGAGAAGCGAAAAATCCGGATGATGCCATAACACTGGGATCCTTCGTGGATACTGAGGGAGGAATCCTTGGGAACATGCTTCTTCTTGCACTGGAAGATGAGGGATACCTGATCGATGATAAAGTACAGTTCGGAACACCGGATGTGCACAGAAATGCGCTTCTTCAGGGGGAGCTTGATCTGGGCATCGATTATACAGGAAATGGTCAGTTCTACTCTGAAGGCATCGAGGAAGATGTCTGGAGAGACAAGGATGCAGGTTACGATGCGATAAAAACCTTTGACGAAGAAAACAACCAACTGATCTGGATGAAGCCGGCTAATGCGAATAATACAGAAGCCCTGGCTGTGAAAAGAGATTTTGCTGAAGCAAACAATCTGACAACCATGGAAGATTTTGCAGACTATGTAAATGATGGTGGAGAAGTGAAACTGATCACATCCCAGCTTTTTGCAGAAAAGGAATCAGGACTTCTAGGGATGGAGGCAGGATATGGCTTTAAACTTGAGCCTGCTCAGATGATTTTACTTCCCCATGGAAATACAGCAGAGACGCTGAAAGCGCTTGCTGATGGTACTGACGGAGTCAATGTGGCACTTGCCTATGGAACCGACGGATCCTTAGCGGATCTTGACCTGGTCCTTCTGGAAGACATTCTGTCCATTCCTCCAGTCTACGAACCATCAGCCATCATCAGAAAAGAAGTCTTGGACAAATACCCAGAAGTTCAGGAAATTGTGGAAAGTATATTTGGACTTCTTAATAAAGAGAATCTGCAGCAGATGAATAAAGAAGTCATCGTGGATGGATTATCTCCAAGAGATGTAGCAGAAACCTTTCTTAAGGAAAATGGGATTCTAGAGTAATACTGCAGGCGGAAAGAAGGCGTATTTTGGGAAAGAACATCGACAAACCTCAAGCGGTTTACAGCTTAATTGCATTATTCACACTGATCTTCATGAAAATCGTGCAGATCAAACCCAATAGAATTGTCAGTGGAGAAGGATTTACTGCGTATGAATTTATAGGATGGCCTGTCCTCTTAGTAGGAACAGGCTTTCTTCTGATTGCGGTTTTATCTTTTTCCACATGGAAAATGAAAGGCCTCATGACTACTCTGACTGGGGCCTTTCTCTTTACGTTTTTTTTGTATCTCATGGGCCTCAGCGGACAGGTGGCCGCTTCTGGCAGTAATTCAATTAGAGTGAGTTTATCCATGGGATTCTACATTCTTCTTCTGATGATCTATCTGCTCTTTGGTCATGTCATGGCAAAAAAGGACAAATACCTGACTCTTGAGAAGGGCATTGCGCTTCTGATCTTCATCAGTATGATTGTTTTTGTTTATTCTGGTTTATTTGATGGATTCTCGATTCTGAAAGAATATGAGATCAAGAAGAATCAGTTCATGGATAGTTTTACGACGCATCTGTTTCTTTCACTGGGTTCAGTCACCGTTGGAAGTCTTATTGCGATTCCACTGGGATACCTGGCCTACAGGCGAAAGAAGCTGGAAAGCGCCGTCATGGTTCCACTGAGCATCGTAGAGACCATTCCGAGTCTATCGCTCTTTGGTATTCTTCTGGTGCCTCTTGCGGGTCTTGGTCGGATTGATTTTTTCAGATCTCTTGGGATAAGCGGTATAGGATGGGCACCAGCCTTTGTGGCACTGACCCTATATACACTGCTGCCCATTGGAAGAAATACCTTAGTCGGGTTCACGACGGTGGGAAGAGACGTCATTGAAGCAGCGCAGGGAATGGGTATGAGCAGAAAACAGATTTTCAGAAAGATCGAGTTTCCCCTGGCACTGCCCATCATCATCACAGGTGTGAGAATCGCCCTTGTTCAGACCGTAGGCGGAGCGGTTATTGCTGGGCTTGTTGGAGGAGGAGGACTCGGTACCTTCGTATTCCTGGGACTGGCAGAAGCTTCGCAGGATCTGGTTCTTTTAGGCGTCATCCCTATTGTATTATTGACATTGACATTGGATAAAACACTGAAAATGGTCGTAGATCGAATCAGGAGGAGAAAGTCATGATTAAGCTCGTAGATGTATATAAGAATTATGAAGGATATGAGGCTGTAAGAGGCATTTCTTTCCATGTGAATGAAGGGGAGCTTTATGTTCTTCTAGGCCCTTCCGGGTGCGGGAAATCAACGACCTTAAGGCTGATCAACAGGATGGTGGACAGAACTTCCGGAGATATCTTTGTGGAAGGGGAGCATGTGGACAAATTCCAGGTGGAATCCCTCAGAAAGAAGATGGGCTATGTCATCCAGAGCACAGGACTCTTTCCTCATATGAATGTGGAGGACAATATAGCGACGGTACCGCTACTTCTCAAATGGGATACCAAAAGAATCAAGGAAAGAAGTAAAGAAATGCTGAAACTCGTAGGTCTGGAACCTGAACTGTATGCCAAGAAGTTACCCAAAGAGCTCTCCGGTGGAGAAGCCCAGAGGGTCGGCGTGGCAAGAGCTCTGGCATCTGACCCCCATATCCTTCTCATGGATGAACCCTTCGGCGCAGTGGATCCCATCAGCAGACTGAGGCTCCAGAAAGAGTTCAAGGAAATCCAGAAGAAACTGAAGAAAACGGTGATCTTTGTGACCCATGATGTGGAAGAAGCGCTTCTCCTTGGGGATAAGATCTGTATCATGAGAGATGGAGAAATTGTTCAGGAGGGAACGCCTGAAGAAGTGATCCTGAAACCGAAAGATGCCTTCGTGGAAGACTTCTTCGGAAAAGAGGGTGCGCTTAGTCTTCTCACAAGATTTAAGGCGAGAGATCACAGCGAAAAAGTGAAAGCAGAAGGAGAAGCTTTATCAGAGGATGCATCCCTTAAAGAGGCATTGTCCGAAATGATTCTAAGAGGAGTAGATAGAGTGCCACTTGAAAATGGAAGCTTATCACTGCACGGAATCATGGAAGTCATAAGAGGTGAGCATCAATGAAAAAAATTAAGGTGACTTATATTATGATCCTTCTTCTAGTTATGCTACTGGGGGCCATGCTCCTCTTTCCTGGAAGGTTTGAAGAGATCCTGACAGGCGTTTTCACCTCGAAATTCACCCAGAGTTCAAGAACGCCTCTTCCAGTGCTGTTCCTGGAACATCTGGAAATGGTTGTGATTTCAAGCTCCGCGGCCATTATTTTCGGTTTCGCGCTGGGCGTTTTTCTCACAACGAAGACCGGAGCTGAATTCAAGGAATCGCTTCTGAAACTGGTCAATCTCGGGCAGACCTTTCCTTCTGCAGCACTATTAGCCATTGTGGTACCTATTGTGGGATATGGCATTAAAGGTGCCCTCATTGCCCTGTTCATCTACGCCCTGATGCCCATAGTATATAATGTGGTGGTAGGTATAGAAGAGGTGCCAGAGGATGTAGTGGAAGCGGCTAGAGGCATGGGGATGAGTGAGTGGGAAACCTACAGGAAAGTCAAGATTCCCCTGGCCATGAATGCCATACTCGGCGGTATAAGAACCTCCACTGTTATCAATATAAGTGCTGCAACTCTTGCAGCAGCTGCAGGAGCAGGAGGACTTGGGGTCCTTGTGGTCAATGGAGTGAAAACTTTCGATATGGTTCTTATTCTTATGGGTTCCATTCCTGTGACGCTTCTGGCGGTTATTGTGGAGCTGATTTTAGAACAGGTGCAGAAAAGAAATGTATATGCACAGTAGAAAACAGATATGAGATTCAGTCATACAGAAGGTTTTCGAACTTCAGTACAAAAGAAACTGCACATGTTAAAATAGAGAAAAATGAAGAAAGGTGGACAATACATTATGCGATGGAGCTTAAACGAGCTATATGAATCCTTTGAATCAGAGGCGTTTGTAACGGATTCAAAAAGGATTCTGGAAATGATCAGTGAGGTGAACACTTTTGCTGGTGAAGCACTTATAAACAACGACAATGCAAAGGAAAAAGCGGAGAAATATCTTAAGTACGATGAGAAACTTTCAAAACTGATTTCAAAAGTCCTCGGTTATGCCAGCCTTACCATGGCTGTGGATGCAAGAAATGAGGTCGCCAAAGAGAATTATTCAAGAATCGCCATGAAACTCTCGGATCTTACGAAAGCGGAGGTTCTCTTCACAAGATTTATCGATGAGATCGGAAATCTTCAGGAGCTTATAGACTCCAGTGCGTATCTCAAGGAGCATGAATTTATTCTCAAGGAAATCAAGAAGAATGCGAAGTATCTTCTGAGCAATGAGGAAGAAATTCTCATTTCCAAAATGTCCAACACCGGCTCAAAAGCATGGACCAATCTCCAGAATATCCTGACTTCCACACTTCTTGTGGATATTGAACTGGATGGAGAGATGAAGAAGATGCCGCTGCCTGCAGTGAGAAATCTTGCTTATGACAAAGACCCTGAAGTGAGAAAAAAGGCCTTTGAAGCGGAACTTGCAGCTTACGAAAAAGTGGAGGAATCATCTGCCGCTGCCCTGAACGGGATCAAGGGGGAAGTTCTTACGGTTTCGGAGCTTAGAGGATTCACGCATCCAATTGAGGAGACACTTCTTCAATCCAGAATGGAGAAAGAAGCCCTTGATGCGATGTTCATTGCCATCAAGGAATCCCTTCCTATGTTCAGAAAATATCTGAGAAGAAAAGCGGAGCTTCTAGGACATGAGAACGGACTTCCGTTCTATGATCTATTTGCACCCATGGGCGAAAGTCAGATGCACTTCACCTTTGAAGAGGCCATGGACTATATCGTAAAAAACTTCAATACATTCAGCACAAGACTGGGTGACTATGCAAGAAATGCTTATGAGAAGAACTGGATGGATGTGGAGCCTAGAGACGGTAAAAGAGGAGGCGCATTCTGCTCCAATCTTCATGCCATCGGAGAATCCAGAGTCATGTCAAATTTTGACGGCAGCTTCAGTAATATGACCACCCTGGCCCATGAACTTGGCCATGGATATCATGGATTCAACCTGAAGGATGAAACGATTTTAAACAGCAGTTATCCGATGCCTATTGCAGAGACTGCTTCTATTTTCTGTGAAACCATCGTGGTCAATGCAGCGCTGAAGGAAATGGACGATCAGGAAGCCATGACTATTCTGGAACAGTCCATATCAGATGCAACACAGGTTATTGTGGACATCTACTCAAGATATCTGTTTGAAACAAAGCTTTTTGAAACGAGAAAAGATCATCCTCTTTCAGTGAAAGAGCTGAAAAGCTATATGGTGGAAGCCCAGAAGGAAGCTTATGGTGAGGGACTTGATCAGGAAGTGCTGCATCCTTACATGTGGCTCAACAAGACCCATTACTATTCCGCAGGTAGAAACTTCTACAACTTCCCGTATGCATTCGGTCTTCTGTTCTCCAAGGGTCTTTATGCAGTCTATCTGCAAAGAGGAGAAGAGTTTGTTCCTCAATATGACGAACTTCTCGCTGTAACAGGAAAGAAAGACATCAGAGAAGTTGCGAAGAAGATGAACATCGATGTGACCAAGCCTGATTTCTTCAGAGATTCACTAAAGATTGTGGAAACGAACATCGAGAAATTCCTTTCACTGACTGAAAAGTAAAAAATTCAAAATTCAAAAGTGAAAAGTGAAAGTTAATAGTAAGAGAGTTACTTTAGAATAGAAAAGTAGAAACTGAAAAAGCAATCCCGGCAGGTGTTTCCTGTCGGGATTTTTGAATGCATAAATTATAAGATCCGTGATCTGTTTTTAAGAATAAAACCTAAAAGCAATGTAGTGATCTCGTCAGGCTTTTCAAAGATGGCCACGTGACCGCATTCGGGGAGAAGAACATATTCGGAGTTTCTGATCTCATGATGGATCCGAAGAGAATGCTCCGGTTTTTTCAGAATATCTTCTTCACCGCATATAATAAGGGTTTTCACATTGATGTCCTTTAAGATCTCTGTCATAGTCACATCGTTTAAGAACGTATCATAGAGGATGACCTGACCATTGAGATAGTCCTGCCCGATGTTTTTTGTCGCCTTTGCTCTGGCTTTCAGGAATTCTTCATGTTCGCTCATGAACTTTGCGCCATAGATGGAAGGAGCCAGGATATTGAAAAATGCTTCTCCATCACCTTCTTCAGCTGGTTTCTTCCAGGAAGAGATAAAGTACTTCATCAAAGGGTCCAGTTCCGTGGTGGAATCGATGATGACCATGCTTTTCATGTGCTCACCATAAAGAGAAGCATATTTCATAGCGACTTCACCGCCATAGGATGTGCCGATGAAATGAGCGGATTCGATTCCAAGGTGCGAAAGAAGAGCCTGAAGCTCATCTGCATGTTCATGGAAGGTATAAGGGCCACTTGGCTTATCGGACTTCAGCTGTCCCTTGAAGTCGTGGAGAAGGACCTTGAATCCCAGGTCTTCAAAAGGTTTAGATAGAATATACCAGCTGCTCGTGCTGGCCATGACACCGTTCAAGAAAACTATAGTTTCCTTCGAATCTTTATTTCCGCGGATCTCATAGAAAAGACTGATACCATTCACATTAAAAACTGTCATAATTGACCCCCCCTCAATCTTACTGCATAAAACATGATGAACTACTCATATTCAGATTATATGAAAGCGTTTGCAAAGTCAATAAGTCTGACACAAGGCAAAAGAAAAACGAGCCCGATTAAATAGCGGACTCGCTTATAAGGTCATGTTATTTATTTAAAGGATTACACTTCTATACCCATTTCCTTCATGAGCTTATAGAGGAATTTTGCTGCACCGTCCTCATCATTGGAAGGAGCGATAAAGTCAGATATGGATTTCACATTGTCCACTCCATTTTTCATAGCACCCTTGATTCCTGCAATCTTGATCATGGAGAGATCATTGTAATTATCTCCGATGACGGCTACATCACTGAGGTCTATTTCAAGGTGATCGCAAAGATGCTTCAGTGCAATTCCTTTGGATGTGTCACTGCTGGTCATTTCAAAGTTATATTTCCAGGAGCTGAAGGTGAGAATTCTTTTGTCCATGGTGAAATACTCCATAGCCATATGGATTTTATTCAGATATGCGCTGATAGAGGATACGCTGTTTGCACTTTCAATTCTTTCGAGCAGATCTTCTATGGTTGGTACGACCTTCAGATTTCCCTGTGAGAGCACAAGTCCTAAAACATCCTGTTCCAGTTCCTTTTTCTTTTTGGTGTCTAAAGATCCTACATCTTCCAGTTCCTGATGAAGTAGATCAAGGCCACCCTGTGTGATATAGGTATACTCATCATCAGCCACCTCAAATTCCAGATTCTGAGCCTTCAGGTAGGTGATGATGTCTTTGACCTGATCCTTTGGGATAGAGATGGAATACATCTTATGGCCATCTGTATTGTACACACTGGCGCCGTTACTGGAAATGATATAAGGTTTAACCTCCAGATCTTTGATGATCTCAAGAATGTCACTATAGGATCTTCCAGTTGCAATGCATACGGGAATACCTTTCTCCATGGCGGTTTTAATTGCATGCATGCTGTACTCTGATAGTTTATGATCCGAGTTTAATAGAGTACCATCTAAATCTGTTACAAATAGTTTCATAAAAATCCTCCAAAACGTGATTACTTTTGTTACTCAGAGTATATCATACGGCATCGTTTTCAAGTTCACAGTATTTAGGACAGCTGCAGAATATTTACTGCAGCTGTCCATTTTTTATATTCTATTATGCTTTCTGATACCTATAGATTGCTTTTACACCTGTATCAAGGGAGAGCTTTTCGTCTGTCACCACATAGACTTTGGCATTCTGTTTCAATGCAAGCAGTGTCAGATCATTGAGCATATCGCCTGATTCCTCTTCCACCAGCAGCCTATCTGTATTCGGGTCGATGCTGCCAGGGACCGTTTTGTTGAGGTTCACAATGAGGCTTTCCACTCTTCCTTCCATGGCGGCTCTTGCAATTTCGCTGATATCTTCTGATGCCAGTTCTCTGGATTTTGATAACTCATATTTTTCGATCAGTTTATTCAGATGACTGTTGAAATCGGGTTCCAGAACAGCCCATGCCATTTTTCGAAGTTCACTGTCATCCAGCGATTGAGGATCTTTTTTGATTCCTTCAGCCGCAAGGTAATCATTGTGGCTTACTTTTGAGAATTCAGTGTGGTTTTCTGGCAGGCTTGCAAGAATGAGGGGGAGTTCCGTTCTCTTTGAATGATTTTCAAAAATATATCGGTCAACCCATCTGAAGTACTTTTCAACGTCAATGGCATCTTCATCTCTTGAAGAGCCGCCATAGCCGAATCTGGCACTGCCTTGCAGTCCCACAGAAGAACCTTGCAGGTTGTTGTCTTCAGTGAAATAACCCACTACATCTTTAAGTGATTTATGCTGATCTTCTGGAAGGTCCACTTTTCTGATTGCATACCGGTTTCCTTCATAAAGAGTAAAATCGCTTTTATTCAGAGCGAGAATCTGAAAACTGTCATCTGTCTGGTAAGCGTTAAGAAGGGGTTTTATGTAGAAAGTATCTGCTACTTCCACGTATTCCATAACATCTCTCTGGAGCTTGTAAACTACGACATCTTCTGATGTTGCTAAAACGCCCAGCCCATCCAGCTGATTCGCCCAGAACTTTTTGTCTTCAGCTAAATCTTTTAAATCACTCAATATCTTCTCTCCCAGTTTACCCGGATAGACAGAAATGAGTTTACTTTCCACTTTCTTCAATAGATTCTTGAATCGAATCTCATTATTTTTTGATTCGGTAGTTAATCTACTGGTAGGCAGATAGATGGAAACCAAAGGTGCTTCACCTTTTTCAATGATTGGATGTGGAAATCTTTCTGCAACGATGTAAGTCATGACATACCTGCTACTCAAAATATGGACAAATATCCACATCGAGACTTTTACTGCTTCT
>CAZXUT010000098.1:0-9050 GCA_964643785.1 uncultured Proteiniclasticum sp. | reverse complement strand
TTGCGACCTGTTTGAGGGAGCTTTTGCGACCTGTTTGAGGGAGCTTTTGCGACCTGTTTGAGGGAGCTTTTGCGACCTATTTGAGGGAGCGATGGCGATCTAGTGGAGGGAGTTTATGAATCTTAAGAGAGTAGTATACAAAATTAAAAGAAGCATCTGGCTCTATCCAGTAATCTATACATTATTTGCGATCCTTCTGGCAAGTGCTGTTATTGTCGTGGATTCCCGAATATTTTTCGATATATCGGAGTATATTCCGCGCATTCTGACCACGAGTACAGATTTAGCGAAAACGGTACTTAGTATCATTGCCAGTGCATTTATCACCATCATGACATTCACATTTTCAACCACCATGGTTGTGCTTACGATGTATACATCACAATATTCACCAAGAGTGGTAGAGAACTTTCTGACACAGAAGAGTACAATGAAGTCTTTTGGAATCTTTGTCAGCGGATTCATGTATTCAATTATTTCACTGCTTTTCATAAGAGAAATGCTGTCAGATTTTAAGATTCTTGCAGGTACATTCGGTGTAATCTATATTCTGGTCGGACTGATCAATTTTATTCTCTATATCAATAATGTAGGCACTTATATCCAGGCGAGTAATCTGATTGACCGATTATATGACAAAGCCTATAAGGATATTTCTGATTATAAAAAAGAAATAGAAAACTACGATTCCATCGGAAAAGTAGAAATAGAGAATTTCGAAACGAAGATTGGCATCAAAAGTCCCGGCAATGGATATATTGCGGAAGTTTATTACAACAAGCTTTATGAGATAGCAAGAGACAATAAAGTCATGATCATTTTTGATAAACTTCCAGGTCAGTTTGTTACGGATCAGGACGTCATCGCTAAGATCTATTATGACCGAAACAGCGAACTGATGGAGAATCTCTCGGAGAAAATCGGTGACTGTCTAGATATTGGAGACAGACGGACAGAAGTGCAGGATTTCAGTTTTTCCATTCAGAAGCTGGTGGAGGTTGCCATTAAAGCATTATCACCTGGAATAAATGATCCCAATACAGCAATTCACTGTATCAGAGATCTGGGACTGCTTCTACGAGAGTTATCCACGCTGAAAGCGGGATACGTGGTCATCAGGGATAAAGAAAATGGAAACAGGGCTTCTCTCTACAGAGAAAGCTATGATCTGGATAAGGTTCTTTCAGATACATTCAATCAGATGATCCATTATGGTCAGGATGATGTTTATGTAATGCTGACAATTATAAAGGCACATAGACATATTCTGGAGAAATCGAATGAAAAAAACAAAGAAATTGTCTTTAAACATGCAGCATATCTAAAGGAAATACTGGATAAGAAGTCCTATGCGACCCTTGATCGAAACCTTATCGAGCAGGAACTTGACGAATTAGACATACATTTTAAAAATGAGCATCTCATTCCTTAGAGTACCGAGATACTAATACATGCTAACTGCAGGTTTTCATCGAAATAGTGTGCGTGAATTCTCACCAGCAACTATAATAGAAGAAAGTAATCAATAAGATAATTGGGGGTGTAAAGAATGGAAAAGAAGAACATTGTAATCCATGAGAAAATAAACATCGGAATCAGTGCCTGCTGTATGGGAAGCCCAGTCCGTTATAACAACAAGGGATGGGATATGCTTCAGAACATCGGCAGAGAAAAGCAGGACTTCAACTGGTGTCCTGTATGCCCTGAAACCATGTCTGGTCTTGGAGTGCCAAGAGATCCGATCCATCTTTCCGGTGGAGACGGCTCCATGGTATGGACCGGCGAAGCCATCATCAAGAATCGTAAAGGAAGAGATGTTACAGAAGAGGTGAAACTGGGATCCATCGCATGTCTGGAAACATTAAAGAGAGCAGAAGTCTCCGCTTATGTATACATGGACGGTAGCCCTACCTGTGGTGTCTATAAAACTTCTTTGAAAAAGCAGAAGAGAGGTAATCCACCTGGAATCTTCGGATCGGTCCTTCTCGATGAAGAACTTTTTCTGATCCCCGCATCAGATCTTCAAAGTCCGATCAAGTGGTGGGACTGGAGAAGAAGATTACTGGCTTTCCACTGGTTTAAAACGCTTGAGATGGAGAACAAGGATGATCTATATAAGGCATGGTACGCTTTGAAATTCCTGTGCCAGGAGATTGACAATGAATGGGCAAGAGACATGGGCAGAAAATTAGCAGACTTGGGTAAAACTGAGGAAGCTGAAATCCAGTCCATCAGAAAAGAAATTCTTGAAGTACTTCGAAAACCTTCCACGGTAAAGAAAATCACCCACAGTTTATGGAAGAATTATGCTTACTACCGAAAAACAAAAGGAGAAACAATTGAAGGAATTCATTCTCCTAATTTCAGAAGAAATGTGACAAGTATAGCCAAGGAGCTTCTTCTCATGGAAAGGACTGCCTTTGATGAAGGTGTGTTCTTTGCGACTTCACCTGTGATCTATCGGGACAAGAGAAGAATGCCTAAAATAGAACCGGAAGACCTAGAGATGGACGAAGAAATTGAAGGCACTCTTCGTGGAATCCTACCGGAAGAAGAATAGAACATTTAGAAGAATATTTATGAATGGTAAAGTGAAAAAAAGTCAGGATAGGCATTTTGATATGCACATCCTGACTTTCTTCAATATTCATTGTTTCTTTTTAATCAGTATTCTGAAAAAAGCTTCTGTAGTATCAGGTAGGATTTTTTTAGTCGTTCTTTAACCACAGGTTGTGTCCACTCATTCCATGTATAAGTATGAAGTTCTTCCTTTTTCACAGTACCATCCTGTGTTTGAACAGAAGTGCTATAAGCACTGTTTTTCATTGAGATAGCCATAAATGAGATTTCATCTATGTTTATTCTTGACTGGATACCGTCTTCATAAACATCACCCATAATCTCTTTTGTGCTAGGATCGGTAAAACCCAAGAGCAGCCATGGGATTCGAACTTCGATGATTCCTTTTTCGTAATTAATGTAGTAGTCAGACAAAGAGTCGTAAAGGGGTGACGAGGGATCCGAAATACCCTGTCTCAATTTCCCTGTTTCGTAATCTGAAAAAGGGACCGTTTCTTTTGTAGCGGGTATAACGAGTTCTTTATTAAGAGCAAGGCGTATTTCATCATATAGACCCCTGTTTTCTATACCATCTGTATATTTTTTTGGTTGCATCTCCAGTTTATGTGCATAAAGATACTGATGAATATTATAGTAGCTGTCAACGAGGATTCTTGAAGTTTCTTCTTCACCGATTCTGATCAGATACTCCATTCCTTCTTCTGTTTCAAGATCGAAGCCCGGATGGGTTTTATTACCTTGAGTCGGATGTGTATTCAGCAAGATAATCACTTCATCTTCGGATTTCATCGGGTTTTTCAGTTCAATGGAGAAGTATAGATAACGTTCATCGTGATCGGTCTGTATTGTCTTGAAATCTGTTGAAATCTTACTGTCCACCTTGTATTGCACTTTGTCTTCACTCTTTTTCCAATCCTTGAGATTTCCATCTACATGGATTTTCAATCGGTCAAAGCTTAACAGTCCGAAATGCTGCTCATTGGTCTGTGCATTACTCCAGTAGGGTCTCCGATCCGGGTTGTCGAGGTCCATGGTGTTCCATGTACGCTTGAACCATTCGTCCTGCCATGAAAAGACCAGTCCCCCAAGATAACCTTCCTGGATAATACTTTTATAAAGGGTAGAAACGATTTCTCCCTGCTCCTCCTCTTCTATGAATCCCTGGTTCCATCCTTCCACATTCTCATGGGTGAGACCTCTGGAACTTGGAATACCGAATTCAGCAATGAGTACGGGTATATCATGAGCCGAGATCAGATCTTTAATGTATCCGGCATAATTACTCTTATTCCCATCCTGATCGATGTGATTGGTATATTTCGGATCAAAATTCAGAAAGTCCGGATAGTAGGGGTAAACGTGATAGGATGCAAAATAATCAACATGTTCATTCATCGGGATGATGTGGTTTGGGTTTATGCTGACCATATCTTCTTCGATAAAGGGTTCATAAGGGTGATCAAGAAGATCTGTAGAAACCCAGTTGGTAAAACTCATAGGCCGTGCCGTTTTGTAGGTTTTCATTTCATATACTGCTGTGTGATCCATCACGTCTGCTAGAAAGAATTCAAACCCTGTCGCATTTTCACTGGTGAAGAAATCCCCCTGAAATTCTCCTAGTTCACTATGGATTTCATTCACATTGAGCACCATTTCCGGAAACCATTCTATACCCAGAATCCACCCAATGACATAAGGAGACACATCCTTTGTGTAGGACCCGCTGGCATGGCCTTGACGCGCTGGAAGTGAGGCGTTTCCGTGAATCAGATCGACGACTCTGATGATTTCATCCTTGAATGGCTTATAGGAGTCTTCACCGAATACATCTAAGGATTCCACAAGGGGTTCTTCATCGATCCACACACCATGGAACAGATAGATTTTCTCCTGGTGATGCAGATTATAGTCATAGAGTGCATCATAGAAAGCAGGTGGATGAATCGTATAGATTCTGATGGTGTTTGCATTCATATCCCCGATCATCTCTAACCACCTGTAATATTCTTCATAGGTGATGCCTGCTTCTCCAGGCCAGGTTCCTGGTCTGGTCATGCCGATGTTAACACCTTTTATGACAATGTCTTTCCATTCTCCGCTTTGAAAAATCTGAAATCTGTTTTCTTCAAGCTTCGCTGAACGTGATACCCCGTCTATGGTTTCAATTTCAGGTTCATAAGTCTGAGGGTTCATAAAAAAATAGAAAGGTATCATTAGTATGATAAATATGACTATAAATATTTTCTTCAAATAGTTCACGTCCCACAATATATGATTTTTGTTGTCTATCAGTAAGTTTTAGCTTATCATAAAAGAAGATTTTATACACACTAAATTATCAGATGAATTATTAATTGTATTGGAGTATTTAAATGGATATTACTAAAGTTGTTTTGTATGGAGTACTGATATTGATTTCTATTAATTTTTTATTATTTTTTGTATTGTTAATCAACAAGGCAAGAAATAATAAAAAAGCAAAAGAGAATAAAAGGCTCTCTCTGTTCTTTGAAGCTATGATTTATCAGTATGTCAACGAAAAGAATGCAGAGAGTCCGAAACCGAAAAATGGAATGGAGAAGTATATCTTAAATAATATCATTCTTGAATCATTTGCGAAATATGAATTTTCTTATCATGATCAATTGAGAAGACTAGCTGAGGAGACTGGGTTCGTTGCTGAGGAAATGAGAGCGCTGAAAAATTCTTCGGATCTTCGTAAATCAGCTGCAGCGTATGCATTAGGTATACTAAAAATAAAAGAAGCACTACCGGTCTTGAAAAAAATCAGATCAGAGAAGAAGGAGCTCTCCCAATGCATCACTAGAGCACTGATACAGATCGGGGGAACAGAAGAAATCGATAATGTAATAACAAATATGTTACAAGTGGATTATCCACAGAAACCAAAATTACTGGAACTTCTTACTGAAATAATGGAAGATGATATTTTCCCTGAAATGGAAAAGTACCTTCTTGGAGAAGATCCTATGAAGAAATCTCTCGCCATAGAGACGCTAGGCGCTAGAAAAGATGAGCGAGTGAAACCATATATCCTAGAAGGCCTATTCTCTGATGTGAAGGAAGTGAAGATTTCAGCACTTAAAGCTGCCATTTCTTTAAAATGTTTTGATTTCGAAGAATTAGAGAAACAGATCGATTGTCTGCTTCAGGACAAGGATTGGGAAATTCGTGCTTTTACAGCGAAGGCCATGAGTAATACTAAGAATATCGATGAAAAAGTCATAGAAGGATTGAAGAAACTGATGGAAGATTCGAACTGGTTTGTACGATTCAATGCATCTGAAAGTTTACTTCTTTTAGGTGAAAAAGGAGTTGAAGCATTGTCTGAAAATCTGTTTTCTGAAGATACATTCACCAGAGAGAAAGCATGGGGAATTATAAACAGGGAAATCGCATTATACGAGTTGTTGAAAAAAATCTCAGGATTTTCAAATAGTGAAAGAATTCTGATGAATATTAAGAAATACAAAGAAATCAGGATGGAGGTGCAAAGAAATGTTTCTTGAAGAGGCTGTATTAACAATCATTAGAAGTTTCAGTCACTTTTCTCTCTATTATCTGATTTTCATAAATGTCATCAATACGCTGCTTTTCGTTTTGGCTTTAAAAGGAATTATAAGGTATAGAGAAAATCTTAAGAACTGGCCTTACAAAAAGATGATTTCTTCAGTGTACGTACCACCGGTCTCTATTCTGGTGCCAAGCTATAATGAAGCCAAAACCATTGTTGATAACATCGAATCATTACTAGCAATAGAGTACAGCGAATTTGAAGTTGTGGTAATCAATGATGGATCTAAAGATGAAACCATGAAAACACTGATTAAAGCCTTTAATCTCAAAAAGCTTGATAACCCTTATAAGAGGGAAATTGAAACCCAAGATGTGCGTGGAATATATTTATCTTCAAAGAGAGCCAATCTCATCGTGGTAGATAAAGTAAATGGAGGAAAGGCTGATGCCCTGAATGCAGGTATCAATGTAGCAACGTATCCGCTATTTACTGCCATTGATGCGGACAGTATTCTTGAGAAGAGTTCACTTCTCAAGGTAGTCAGACCTTTCATCGATGATCCAGAACGTGTCGTGGCAAGTGGTGGGATTGTGAGAGTGCTCAACGGGTCTAAAGTAAAGAACGGTTTTATCGAAGAAGTGGGGCTTTCCAGAAAAGCCCTTCCCACATTCCAGACCGTAGAATATCTTCGAGCATTTCTTTTTGGTAGAATGGGCTGGAGTGAGCTTGACAGTCTTCTGATAGTTTCAGGTGCATTTGGTGTCTTCAAGAAGAGTGTTGTGCTGAAAGTCGGTGGGTATACTGAAGATACCATTGGCGAAGACATGGAACTGATTCTTAAAATCCACAAACAGATGAGAAATGAAAAGAGAGACTATGAAATTGTCTTTGTACCTGACCCAGTATGCTGGACTCAAGCGCCTGAAGATTTAAAGTCTTTGAGAGGACAGAGAATCCGTTGGCACAGAGGACTGATGGATTCCTTGTTCAGTAATAAATCAATGATTCTCAATCCGAAGTATGGCATAATCGGCATGGTCGCAATGCCATACTACCTCCTGGTAGAAATGTTGGGACCCATAGTGGAGATCCTAGGGTATTTTTCAGTAATTGGATCATTTTTTCTCGGAATCCTAAATATTGAATTTGCACTTCTGTACTTTACATTTGCGGTGCTCTATGGTATTTTCCTTTCCATCACATCGGTGCTGCTGGAAGAATACAATTTCATGAAATATGATAAAATCTCCGATTATCTCAGGATGGTCTTATATGCTGTTTTAGAGAATTTTGGATACAGACAGCTGACCACCTGGTGGAGATTAAGAGCATTCTTCGGGTATAGACCAAAGAAAAATAAGTGGGGAACCATTGAACGAAAAGAATTTAATACTAAATCATCAATATGAGTGTTAGAACTAACTGGGCGTAACGTCCAGTTAGTTCTTTTTGAAAAGCATGAATCATATTATTTCACCACTATTATGGTAAAATAATATGATATGTTGAAAATAAAATAAACGAGTATAAGGAGGAAAAAATGGGAAATATTTTTACAATTGAAAAACTGAAATTCGGGGGGATCCTTGAATATCCCCACATGGAAATCAATGCGGGAGACATCACATTCATACAGGGAGCCAGTGGAGCAGGGAAAAGTACTTTGCTTAAGCTTTTAAACGCAAGCCTTAGCCCAGAAGAAGGTAGAATTCTATACATGGGCAAGGATATCCATGAAATGGATACGATTGAACTAAGAAAGGAAGTCATTCTCATCGGGCAGAATGTCTATCTTTTTGATGAGACCATCAGAGAAAACTTCAGGAAGTATTATGCCTATCGTGATCTTTCTGCACCTGATGATGAAACCATAACAAATTATCTGAAGCTGTGTGATGCTGATTTCAGACTGGATGACTCCTGTGTGAGAATGTCTGGTGGAGAAAGACAGAGAATCTATATTGCCATCTGCATTTCATTTTTACCGAAGGTCATTATGATGGATGAACCCACTTCTGCTCTTGATGCGGCTACAGCCAGCAGACTTCTGGATAATCTCAAAGATTTCTGCAAGGAAAATGGGATTGCGATGATTGTTGTCAGTCATGATGAGAAGCTGTCAAACA
This sequence comes from uncultured Proteiniclasticum sp., assembly GCA_964643785.1. Taxonomy (GTDB): domain Bacteria; phylum Bacillota; class Clostridia; order Clostridiales; family Clostridiaceae; genus Proteiniclasticum. The sequence goes on along the minus strand of CAZXUT010000098.1, from coordinate 806 downwards.
CTTTTGCAGATGAAGTACTTACAATAGAAAGGAGTGAAGGTTAATGGGTGTTGTAGAAATGAATATTGGTCAGTTTCTGCTGATCTACCTTCTTCTGATCATAGTTCTGTTCATCATGAAAAAGGCTAAGATTGACCAGACTAAGCTTCTTATTCTGGCAAGTTTCAGAATGACGGTGCAGCTGGTTCTAGCAGGTCTTGTACTGACGTATATCCTTGGAAATCCTCATCCGCTCTTTACGGTTGCTTATTTGATTTCCATGACCACATTTGCTACAGTCAGGGTCCTCAATAAGAACAAAGATCTCAACAACAAGTTCAAGCTGGCCATCGGACTATCTCTGGCAGGTGCTGGAACACTTATTGTGTTCTTCTTTGTACAGATTGTAGTCGGTATGGACTTCTTTAATCCTCAATATACCATTCCTCTGAGCGGTATGATTTTCGGGAATGCGATGACCGGACTTACCCTTGCGCTTAAGTCATTCAGTGAGAATCTGAAAGCACAGAGAAGTCGTGTGGAATCTTTGCTCTATATCGGAGTCACACCGAAGAAGATTCTGCTTCCATTTGTTAACAATGCATTGGAAACAGCGCTTCTACCAACCATGAACTCCATGCTCGGCATGGGTATAATCTCTTTGCCTGGAATGATGACAGGGCAGATTCTGTCAGGTACGCTTCCTATGACGGCGATTCTTTATCAGATCGCCATTATGATTGCCATTACCACCGTAGTCTGTCTGTCAGTCTTTTCAGCACTCTACTTTGGATATAAGACCCTTTATAACGATAGAAATCAGATCA
>CAZXUT010000097.1:0-9432 GCA_964643785.1 uncultured Proteiniclasticum sp. | reverse complement strand
GCCTGTCTCATGCCACCACCTAGTATCTTTCTGTTCTTTCTAGCTTCGTGGATGAATTCCTTTGAACCGGCAACTACAGAACCTACTGGTGCACAGAGACCTTTTGAGAGGCACAAGGAAATGGTGTCAGCATATTTAGCAATCTCTTTTCCTTCAACACCTAAATAGGTGGCTGCATTGAAAAGTCTCGCTCCATCCAGATGCACCGGAATGCCATGCTTCTTTGCAATGGTATGGATTTCTTCCAGGTTCTTCAGTGAAGCCACGTTTCCTGTAGAATGGGCAGTTTCCACACAGATCAGACCCGTATGAGGAAAATGGATGTCTTCGGCTTTACGGATGATTCTTTCCACTTCCTTAGGATCCATTTCACCGTTACTGTCATCGATGGTCCTGGTCTGGACATTGGAGATGAGGGCTACTGAACCTGCTTCATGTTCAATGATATGACAATGCTCACCTAGAATGATTTCCTGGGCTCTTTTCGTATGTGTCAGGACAGAAACCTGATTGCCGAATACGCCTGAAGGGACAAACATGGCTGCTTCTTTGCCAAGAAGTTCTGCTGTTTTCTTCTCCAGTAGAATGACGGTTTCATCATCTCCATAGACATCATCGCCTACAGGGGCAGTTGCCATGAGCTGTCTCATCTTTTCGGTTGGATGGGTGACCGTGTCACTTCTTAAATCAATTTTTTCCATAAATTACTCTCCTATGATTCTATTTTGAAGGATTTTCAGGAACAGATTGGCTATGGCAATTTTTGGCGCTGCCAATTCAAGTGCTTTAAATGCATTGGAATCCAGTTCTTTGAAAACAATCCGTTCTTTTAGGGGAATGTGACTATTTCCTTTCGCGACATCACCCACAATCTTGAAGACCTCGTCAAGAAGTTCTCCCTGATGTTCATAGATTTTAGTGTTGTCGATCTTAAGTACTTCTGCTGTTATTTCCAGAGCGGATAAGGTGAGGGAATAATCTTCGCGAAGCTCATTTTCATAACGCTCCAAAGTTCTGTTCAAAAAGAGCGGGAGGGTTTTTTCTCTCAATTCTTTGATTTCTTCAGCACTTAATGGAATCAGCATGGAGAAATCAGCCAGTGTTCTGAAATAATAGCGGTATCCGTGGGCTTTTCCGAAAGCTCTCAAGGTATCCAGATATCCATAGGTCATATTTTTTTTGATGGTCTGTGGGTCCGGAAAGAGAATCGATCCTAAGGAATTGTCCGATTTGATTTCTATAAGGTTATAGGGACCTGTCAGTTTTTTACGATCAATTGATGTATGCAGATTCACAGCGATGATATCTCGATACCCTCTTTCGTAAAGAGGAAGGACCGGAATGTTATCGTAGATAGCACCATCTATAAAGGCATCGCCATCAATAATCAGTCTTTCAAAGGAAGGATGATTGGCGCTGGCTGCCACATAATCCACGAGCATTCCTTGCGGAATCTCATCTTTAAATAGTACAAGAGGTTCCTTGGTGCTCAGATTATAGGTGACAATCCCAAAATCAATGGGATTTTTCCGGATCACATCTTCTTTAAGGTTTGAATTGAGAAGATTCATGAGAATGTCAAAATCAAATCCCTTATTTTTAATGATATCAGGAATGCTGATTTCTTTAAACTTGATCAGAGAATCTCGGTTGAGAGATTTCCAGAATTCTTCCATAAGATCCATATCATCCATCAGATAGGAAGCTCCGTTGATGGCACCGATAGAAGTACCTGTAATGGCACCAATCTCTATATTCATCTCTTTCAGAGCTTTCAGAACGCCGATTTCATAAGATCCTCTGGAGCCTCCTCCACCTAGTGCTAAGCCGTACATGCCATCATCTCCTTCTTTTACTGTAATTAACTATACAGGAGAAATCTTACAGGAGTCTATCTTTTAGGAGAACTGTTTGTAAACTTCACTTGAGCCGATGGACTCTCCGAAGAGCACTCTTGTTTCGATTCCTCTAGAAGAGTGGAGAAGAATGTCTTCATCTACCTTGATTCTATCTTTTTCAGCAAACAGAATCACCGTGGATCCACCAAACTTGAAGTATCCTTTTTCACTACCTCGCTTCACGGGTATGGTTTCAGAATAGGTCTGGATGATTGACCCGACATTGGTTGCACCGATTTCAAGGTATAAAAAGGTACCGAAATGAGCACTTTCAAATTTCGTCACAGTTCTTTTGTTCTCCACATAAAGGCGCGGAATGGTTTGTAGTGCCAGAGGGTTCACTGAATAATAAAATCCATCTATATAGTGGGTTCCATGAGCCACACCATCATCGGGGAAATGAAATCTGTGATAGTCCAAAGGATTGAGGCGAAAGACCATTACTGTTCCACCCTGGTATTTTTCACTGAGGGATTCATCAAGTAGAAGATCTTTCAGTGCATAAGTCATCCCTTTCACTTGAATCACTTTATCCGTATCGATGTTCTCAAAAGCAAGGAGTCTGGAGTCACAGGGGCTGATCAGTTTCTCAGGGGAGGAGTCAAAAGGTCTTGCTTCCGGTTTCAGTTTTCTTGTGAAAAACTCATTGAAGGTTTTAAATTCCTCTGCGGCTTGCTCTGATTCATCCATCGCAAGATCATGGTCCCTTATAAACCCGCTGATAAAACGTCTGGACCATTTTGTGTCCATGAGCCTGCCATAAAATGAGGAGAAGAATTTTCTCTTTACAAAAAACAGGAAAGGTTTTCCATAGGTTTTTTCATAGAGGAGCTTTAAAAGATTTCCTCCTACTACATGTTCATCTAGAAGTCTCTTTTCTTTTCTGTCATATATTTTTATCATGCTTTTCGAAGCTCCTTAAAGAATTTTTTGAGCATAGTTTCAGACACATCATCATAAAGCCAGTGAGCCTCCACATGATGATCTTTCGGTGGGAGATCATTGATGGAAAGGGCACTTCCAAATGCTCCTTCACGGGGCTCTATGACACCGATGACGATCTTTCCTATTCTTGATTTGCGGATCAGTGCCGAGCACATGAGGCAAGGCTCCAGTGTCACATAAAGCGTGCAGCCGGTCAGTCTCCAGGTACCCAGTTTACGGGCAGCTTCTCTGATGGCCATGACTTCTGCATGGCCGGAAGGATCGCTATGTCCTTCCATCTGGTTTCTTCCTCTTCCTATGATTTCTCCGTCTTTGACTACAACGCAGCCTACAGGAACCTCATTCTCGTTATATGCTTTTTCTGCTTCAAGTAATGCTTCTTTATAAAAAGTATCCATTTCATCCACCCGATCGATTTCTCATCATTTCGTCTTCATCTGATCATACAGCTAAAATCATTGTAATTGAAGTTTCTTCATCTTTCTACTAAAAGAAACAGGCATCACATTTTTTGTGATGCCTGAATCGAGTTATTGAAGTTTTATGGACGTACTCTTCTTGCCACATCGATGAACCTGAATTTATCGGGACAATGTCTAGATTGAGTGAACTGGAAGAGTTTTCCGGTTTCAAGATAGACCAGAGTGTTCACCACAGCCACCATATCATGATCTAAAAGATCAAGATACTTTCTGTCTTCATCAGTGGCTTTTTCGATGATGATCTCCTTATGAGCATATCCTATTTTGATACTGAGTTCATTCTCAAAGTACTCATAGATGGAGTTTTTGCAGATTTCTTCTGTAAGTTCTCCTATCACATCATGGTAGAAATAATCCTTATCAAGAATGACTCTTCTTCCGTCAATGGTTCTGATACGTATGACTTCCCAGATATCCTGCAGCTCATTCTGTTCTATCGCCTGTACCGGAAATGCTGATTCTTTTAAAAGCGCTAAGCGAACCACTTCTGTATGGTGGCTTTTCATGTTTGTACGCTTTGCCATTTCCTTGAAGCTGATGAGACCTGCCACAGGAAAATCAAATCGGTTCATTTCCAGGACGAAGGAACCTTTTCCTTTGATTTTTCTGATGAAGCTGTTGGCCGCTAGAAGGCCAAGGGATTTTCTTACCGTATCTCTGGATAGACTGTAGGTTTCCATCAGTTCTTTTTCTGATGGGAGTCTTTCTCCAGGTTTCAGAATACCGTCCTCAATGTCTTTCTGTATTTTATTGTATAAAGCTGAATATTTTGCCATTCACATCACCCAATCCATAATACCACGACTATTTATGAGGCTCAATGCTTAATACCAGAGATTCATAAGGTCTTATCGAAATTTTACCATCTTCAAGGTTGAACTGGTCATAATTTGACAGAAGCACCTTATAGTTTTCTCTCTTTAATTCAGGCAGATCATGCTTTGATGGATCGAAATCCACCTGTTTTCCGTAGTAATTGCTGATCACAAGGATTCTTTCCTCTCCTAAGGTTCTCAGATAGGTGAAGAGGCTTTTATGATCCTTATCTATGATCCTATAGGATCCTTTCTGGATCACCGGGTTTTCTTTTCTCAGCCTGATCAGTTTCTGATAATAGGCGAAGATGGAGTTTTCATCCTTCTGATCTTCTTCCATATTGATTCCCTTCATTTTGCTGAAAGGAATCCAGGGAGTACCGGTGGTGAAACCGTGTCCGTCTTCACCATTCCAGAGAATAGGCGTTCTGCCGTTGTCCCTGGATTTTGCCTGCAGAATCTTTATGATTTTCTCTTCAGGCAATCCCTGCTTCTTTAAAATGTTGTAATAGTTGATACTTTCCACATCCCGATAGTCGTCAATGGAGGTGAAATAAGCATTGGTCATGCCGAATTCTTCTCCTTGAAAGATATAGGGAATACCCTTTAGAAGATGGAGACAGGTTGCCAGCATTTTCGCTGATTCCTTGTGGTAATTTTTATCATCACCAAATCTTGATAGGGCTCTGGGTTGATCATGGTTGCTGAAAAACAGTGCCATGTTGCCCCCGTACTGGTCCATTCCGGATTGCCAGTGATCGAAGATCTCCTTCAGTTCCTGAAAGTCGAAGTCCTTGAGAGACCATTTGTCTCCCTCGTCGTAGTCCACTTTCAGGTGATGGAAATTAAAGACCATACTGAGCTCGTCCTCTTCAGGATGAGAGTATTTTACACAGTTTTCAAGGGTGGTGGAGGACATTTCACCTACGGTGATGGTATCGTCCGCTCTACCGAAGCTTTTTCGGTTCAGCTCTTTCAGGTACTGATGGATTTTCGGTCCATCGGTGTAGAATCTTCTTCCGTCCCCGATTTCATCATCAATGAACTCATCAGGTTTAGAAATCAGATTGATCACATCGAAGCGGAATCCGCTGACCCCTTTATCAAGCCAGAAATTGACGATATCGTAGAGTTCTTTCCTTACATCCTCGTTCTCCCAATTAAGATCGGCTTGGGTTTTATCAAACAGATGAAGATAATATTCATCAAATTCAGGCACGTATTCCCAGGCATTTCCGCCGAATTTTGAAATCCAGTTGGTGGGAGGGCTGCCTTCACTACCTTTTCTGAAAATATAGTAATCCTTATATTTAGGATCTCCCTTTAATGCTTTCTGGAACCATTCATGATTTGTAGAGGTGTGATTAAACACCATGTCCAGCATGATGCCGAGTCCTCTTTTTTTGGCTTCGGAAATCAGATGTTCCAGATCATCCAAGGTCCCAAAGGAAGGGTCCACCTTATAATAGTCGGCCACATCGTAACCGTTGTCGTTCATCGGAGATATAAATACAGGAGTAAGCCAGAGGTAATTCACACCCAGTTTCTCTAAATAATCCAATCTGCTGGTGATTCCGGGTATATCGCCAAGGCCATCTCCGTTGGAATCCATAAAGGATTTGACATAGATCTGATAGATGACACTGTCGTTAAAATTTTGCAAGTTCTGATCACTCCTTTCCTGCGCTTACTTTCAACATGCAAGCTTTTAGAATTTCACTTTAAAGTCCACACCTTTGCCCTTAAGAACGCCTCTCTTGTCAAAGACTATGGTCAGCACAAATGGGACCACAATAGCTATGAGCATACAGAGTGCAAATATAAGCATGTATTTCGGCTGAATGGACAGGAATCCTGGAAGTCCACCTACACCGATGGAGTTTGCCATGACGCCGGTACTTACAGATACAATGGCTGCGATGGCAGAACCGATCATTGCTGCAAGGAAGGGATAGATGTATTTGATGTTGATACCGAACATGGCAGGTTCAGTGACACCCATATAGCAGGAAATCGCTGCCGGAATGGAAATCTGCTGTTCTTCTTTGTCTCCACGATGAAGAAAAACTATGGCCAGTACGGCAGAGCCCTGAGCGATATTTGAAAGGGCGATCATAGGCCAGAGATTTGTTCCACCGAACTGCTCCATGAGCTGAAGGTCGATGGCATTGGTCATGTGATGGAGTCCTGTGATGACCAGCGGTGCATAAAGGAATCCGAAGACACTTGCAAAGAGCCAGCCGAATGCGGAAGTAAGTCCAGCATAAACAACCGTTGAAATCCAATCGCCTATGACCCAACCAATAGGTCCTAGGACTGTATGTGCAAGAAGTACAGTAGGTACCAGTGCAAAGAATGGCACAAGGATCATGGACAGATAATCAGGGACGATCTTCTTGAAGAATTTCTCAAGATACACAAGAGTGAATCCTGCAAGCATCGCGGGGATTACCTGCGCCTGATATCCGATCATGTCGACCTTCGCGAATCCGAAATCCCAGAAAGGAATCTCTCCACCACCGGAAACCGCATAAGCATTAAGAAGCTGCGGAGAAACCAGAGTGATACCAAGTACGATACCAAGAATCTGTGTGGTGCCGAACTTCTTGGCCACAGACCAGGTGATTCCTACTGGTAGGAAGTGGAAAATCGCTTCACCTATGATCCATAGGAAATGATTGACACCAGCCCAGAACTGGGACTGGGATGTGATGGTATCTACTCCACCATTCATGATAGGTACTGCATCAATAAAATTTCTAAAACCTAAGATAAGACCTCCGACTACAAGTGCGGGAATAAGAGGGGCAAAGATTTCTGCAAGGTTTGCCAGAAGTCTCTGAGCAAAGTTCATATTGCTTTTCGCGGTCTGTTTTACTGTATCTTTGTCCACGCCTTCAACGCCGGAAACAGCAGCAAATTCATTGTAGAAATTATCAACATCGTTACCGACGATGACCTGAAACTGTCCTGCTTGAGTAAAGCTTCCTTTTACGCTTTTCAGCGCTTCGATTTTAGGAATATCTGCTTTTGACGGATCCACCAGAACAAAACGCATTCTTGTGACACAGTGCGTGACGGCAGAAATATTTTCTTTGCCACCAATCAGTTTGAGCATTTTTTGAGCATCTTCAGTGTACTTTCCCATTATAAGCCTCCTTTTTTAACCTTTACACACAAGAGAAGTCACTTGTACGTATAAGTTAGATTAATAAAAATATAACCTGTACGTATAGGTTTGTCAATACGTTTACAGGGAAATAATCAGATAGTTTATAAAACGTTTACAAAATCAATAATGATCCAGTTCCAATGCGAAAAAAAGGAACCATCTCTGGTTCCTTACTCATCTCAAGTTGTTTTGGGCTTCAGGATCATTCTGATTTTCTTGATCCTGTTTTTGTCCACTTCATTTACGATGAATTTGATGCCATCCGTTTCGATGACTTCACCGTTTTCAGGGAAGGTACCAAGGATTCCGATCAGGTATCCGCCGATGGAATCAAATTCTTCCGACTCGATATTCGTTCCAATGTTCTCATTAAGATCATCCAGACGATAAGAGCCGGAAACCACATATTCATTTTTCTTGATGGTTTCAATATCGTCTTCGGTGACTTCATCATATTCATCATCGATTTCTCCTACGATTTCTTCCAGAAGATCTTCGATGGTTGCAATACCTACAGTACCGCCATATTCATCAAGAATTACGGATAAATGCGTTCTTGTTCTTTTCAGTTCTTTGAACAGTTCCGGGATTCGTTTGAATTCATATGCATAATAAGGCTCTCTGATATATTTCATCATATTGAAGTTTTCTTTGTCTTCGTCGGAAATGAAAAGCAGATCCTTTACATTAAGAACACCAATGATATCATCAATGTCTTCTCTGTAGACAGGAAATCTTGAAAACTGCTCCTGGCTGATGATCTGTTTGACTTCCTCATAATCTGCATCCACATCGATAGCGCATATATCCACTCTTTGGACCATGATGTCTTTTACCTGAAGATCTCCGAAATCAAAGATGTTGAAAACCATGTCTTTCTCTTCTTTTTCAAATACACCTTCTTCACTACCTACATCCATCATGGTTTTCAGTTCCGCTTCAGTTACAAGGGGGTGACCCTGATTGATATTACCACCGAAAAGCTTGATGATTGCTGAAGCAATACTATAGAATATAATAACAAAGGGTGTAAGAACGACCATCAGGATACCAACTGGCCTTGAAAAGGCCATGGCTACTTTTTCTGCATACTGTGCAGCAAATGATTTCGGGGTGATTTCACCGAAAATAATGACTACAATTGTGAGGATCGAAGTGGCAATTGCAGTGGCACCTACACCATAGCGATCAATTGCTATAAGGGTAGCCAATGCGGATGCAGCGATATTCACGATGTTGTTTCCGATGAGTAGGGTACTGATCAGTTTCGACGGATTGTCAATCAGTCGTAAAGCTCTCTTTGCTCTATGATTTCCCTCTTCTGATAAATGACGCAGCTTCATTTTATTCACTGCTGTGAAAGCTGTTTCTGCAGAAGAAAAGAATGCTGAAAGGAAAACAAGGATGATCAGTAATAAAATCTGCCACGAACTCGGGTCCAAAATAAATCAACTCCTATAAATTTTTGAATTTGTTTAAGTTCTTAATAATAAGTAATTATAACAAATAAAGGAGTAAAGATAAAATAATTTCAGAAATTTGAGAAATAAAGGAGCTTAAATGTTAAAATATGTGAAAAGAGCAAAGGTGGCATGACTTTTGATATACATTATTATAGGACCTTCAGGATCAGGAAAAACACTGGTAGGAGAATACTTGAATAAGAAGGGCATCAAGGAGCTGATCTCTCATACCACAAGAGCACCGAGACAAGGAGAAGTGGATGGGATATCCTATCATTTTGTGGATGAAAAAACCTTCCACGATACGGAAAAAGTGGAAGAGAATTATTATGCAGGAAATTATTATGGAGTCTCGCAGAAAGAAGTGGAAACAAAGACGAAAGAGAATGATGTCTTTGTCGTTACGGAAATCAACGGTGCCCGAGCTTTTCGTCAGAAATATGGAAACAGGGTTCGGATCATCTATGTAGAAAGTTCTCCTCGAAGGCTCAGAGAACGGATGAAAAGAAGAGGAGACAGCAGGGAGTCCATACGTAGAAGAATCGACACTTATAGAAAGAACCATGAAGCAAAGCAGCGTTTCTTTGCAGATGTTGTTCTGAATAATAATTCCTCGAAAAAAGCCCTCTGTAAAAAAGTCGATTATGTCTTAAAATC
>CAZXUT010000096.1:0-9449 GCA_964643785.1 uncultured Proteiniclasticum sp. | reverse complement strand
AGGCGTTAGTATAAGATTAAGTCAAAGAACTATCGCGAAGCGATTTTGTTCAATGGAGAAAAGAATCTAGAGTGAGGTACGATATGAGAATCAGAGAATTACTGCTTCGAACCATGCGAAGTGATCAAAGTCATGATGAGGGGGAAATTGAATACTATATGCAAAGAGCGGGCTTTTTAAGGAAAGTGAATGGAAAAACTGCCTACACTACCTTAGGGATGCTCTTTAAGGAGAGAATAGAAAATATAATCCTTGGTCATATGGAAAAAGAAGCCTTTTCAAGAATTGAATTTTCCGGCCAGAAAGATCTGCTTGAGCTTGAATCGGATTTTCATGCATTTAATAATGCGTTTGTTGGATCCTTCAAAGATATTCCGCTTCAGCTATATGCCAGAGATCGAATTGCCTTCAGAAATGAATCCAGTGCCACCCCTTGGAAAGAGAGCACACAGAATATAATCGGATTCTCAGTTTTGGGGGATGCTTATGAAGCGGACAGGACAATGATGAAAATCTTTGATGATTTAGGTATAACAGTTGTAGAGGATCATAAAGGGTATTATTATCCTACACTGGAAGGACAGGATGAATATGGTGATAAAGAAGAACCAAATGAGACGCAGAGAAGTGTTTCTGATTCGATAAGCAGTGAAGGTGATACGGAACTTGTGGAAACACCTGGGATCAGAACTATAGAGGCATTATGTGCTTATCTCGAAGTAAAGCCTGATGAAATTCTTAAGACCATGCTTTTGACCGACGGAAGAGCAGTTTATGCTGTAGTTCTTGAAGGGCATAAGGATGTGGATTTAACGAGAGTATCAAGAATAATTGGACTAAGAGAAGATGCGCTGAAGGTTCTAGAGCCTTCGAAAGTCATGGAAGTTACTGGTGCGGAAGTGGGATTTGCGGGACCTAAAAATCTGAAAGTAGATAAGATCCTTGTTGATACGGGTGTTCAGATGGAGAAGGAATACATTGCAGGTGCGAATAAAACACATTATCACTACAAAGGCATAAAATATGGAAGAGATTTTTCGGGGGATTTCTCGTCAGTTACCAGAAGAGAAAGTGTCTCAAAAGGATGGCTTCTTGGAGAGGTCAGAAATCAGCCTGAGAAGATCAGAGTTCAAGCGCTAAAAGGTGGATTTGATTATCATAACTTATCAGTCAGCTACTTGAATGTGGATCGAATTCTCCTGGCTGCTGCAAAACTGTCCATGGATGAGATTGGACTGAATCTTTCAGAAGGAATGGCTTGTTTTGAAGCTGTCGTTTCGATAGTGGATCCTCGAGATGAGAGAGGAAACAAGGTCGGAGAGGATATTTACCATTATCTTGAGTCACAAGGACTGCGGGTCCTTTTAGACGATAGAAAAGATCGAATGGGAAGTAAATTCAGCGATTATGATCTTATAGGAATAGACAAACGCGTGATTGTCGGCAGAGATGGTGTATTTGATATAAAAGACCGTTTCGGCATGGTTACTAAGGTCGACATGAATAATATAGTGGAAATCATCAAGGCATAAGTGATAAAATAAGAAAAACAGCAATGTATAAATCACAAGGAGGAAGGTTATGAAGGTTTATAATACTTTAACCAGAAAAAAAGAAGAGTTTATCCCAATAGAGGAAGGTAAGGTCATGATGTATGTCTGCGGACCTACAGTATACAATCTCTTCCACATAGGGAATGCAAGAACCTTCATCATCTTTGATACTATAAGAAGATATCTGGAATACAGAGGGTATGAAGTGAAGTATGTACAGAACTTCACCGATATCGATGACAAGATGATCATGAAGGCGCAGGATACAGAAACCACTGTAAAAGAACTGGGTGATCGCTACATCATGGAATATTATCATGATGCAGATAAGCTGAAAATCAAAAGAGCGACGTTTAATCCCAGAGCTACAGAGTATATCTCGGAAATGGTCGCGTTCATAGAAGAGCTGATCGAGAAAAAATATGCTTATGAAGTGGATGGAGATGTCTATTATTCAACGAAAAGTTTTGCAGGATATGGAAAGCTTTCTGGTCAGAATCTAGATGATCTGCAGTCCGGTTCCCGAGTAGACGTAGACGAGCGAAAGAGGGATCCGATGGATTTCGCTTTATGGAAAAAAGCGAAGCCGTTTGAACCATCATGGAAAAGTCCCTGGGGAAATGGAAGACCAGGCTGGCACATTGAGTGTTCATGCATGGCACTGAATCTGCTTGGAGAAACCATCGATATTCATGCTGGTGGAACAGACCTCGTTTTCCCACATCATGAAAATGAAATCGCGCAGAGCGAAGGGCGCTCCGGAAAGACTTTTGCAAAGTATTGGCTACATGGAGCATTCATCAATGTGGATAACAAGAAGATGAGTAAGTCTCTCAATAATTTTTTCACTGCAAGAGAAATACTGGAAAAATATGACCAGGAAGTAGTTCGTCTGTTCATGATTTCTGGCCATTACAGGACACAGATCAATTTCACCATTGAAGTCCTGGATGCTGCGAAAGCCAGCCTTGATAGAATGTATAATGCGCTGAACAAATTAAATGAATATCTAAAGACTGGAAAAGAGGAAATGAGTCAGGAGGAGCAGCACATAAAGGAAGAGCTTCTTAAGTATAAAGAACGCTTTATAGAGAAGATGGATGACGATTTCAACACAGCAGATGCGATTTCGGTGATTTTTGAACTGATCAGGGATGTTAATATTAAGATAAATGATCAAACCTCAAAAGAGCTGGTGAAGTTTACCATAGATCTACTTGTGGATTTGGGTTCACCGCTGGGGATTATGCAGCATCCGTTAGGTGGTTCCTTGGAACAGGAAATCGAAAAGCTGATCGAACAGAGAAAAGAAGCAAGAAAGAACAGGGATTTTGCTTTGGCGGACAAAATCAGAGACGATTTAGCGAAAGATGGAATAATTCTGGAAGATACATCAAATGGTGTAAGATGGAGCAAGAGAAGTTAATTAATAAGGTGTTAACAACAGGTAGTGATATATTTATCATTGCCTGGTGTTTTAATAAAACTCAAGCAGAAAACGTTTATTTATGTACCAGAATAGTACAAAAATTGATTTCGCCTTATTAGTACGGTAAATATTTTGATGAATTGAATGTTTTAATATAATCTTTATGTCTATTTCATCTGTTAAATGTGAAAATATTGTTAATGTAATAAGTTTTTTAAAAGGTATTGTCTGATGATTAACAATGTATTAGAATATAGTAGTAGTTAATACAAAATATAAAAACTCATGGAGGGACAGGGAAACATGAAAAAAATATTATCATTAGTTTTATCATCAGTATTAGCATTTTCTGTATTAGCAGGATGTGCAAACAATGAAACACCAGCTGAAACACCAGTAGAAACACCAGCTGAGGAACCAGCAGAAACACCAGCTGAAGAACCAGCAGAAGAAGCAGGCGCAATCACTAAGCTTGGTCTTGGACTTGTAACATCAATCGGAAAGTCAAAGGATCTTGCTGAAGGAGCTGCTACAGCTCAGGTTGATACAGTTATGGTTGCTGCAGGATTTGATGCTGACGGTAAGATCGTAAGCGTAACAATCGATACAGCACAGGATAAAGTTGGATTTGACGCAGAAATGGTGTTAACATCTGATACAACTGTTGCTGGAAAAACTAAGATCGAACTTGGTGAAGATTATGGCATGAGAGCCGCTTCAGGAATCAAGAAAGAATGGTTTGAACAGATCGCTGCTTTCGAAGCTTGGATGATTGGTAAGACAGTCGAAGAAGTTAAGGGAATGAAGCTTGTTGAAACAGTTCCAGATGAAGAAGATCTTAAAGCTACTGTTACAATCAAAGTTGAAGGATATATCAGCGCTTTAGAAAAAGCATTCGAGAATGCAATTGAAGTTGAAGGTGCTGAAAAAGTTGGACTAGGTGCAGGCGTTTCTACAGCGAAATCCAAATCTGCTGAAGCAGATAAGGGTGCAGTTGCTCAGGTAGACACAACAGTTGTTGCTACAGCTCTTAAGGCTGATGGAACTGTTGCAGGTACTGTAATCGACGTTGCTCAGACAAAAGTTGAATTCGACGCTGATGGTGTCGTTACATCCGACAAGGCAGCTGCAGTTAAGTCCAAGGTTGAACTTGGAGAAGACTATGGTATGAGAGCAGCTTCAGGAATCAAGAAAGAGTGGTTTGAACAGGCTCTTGATCTTGCAGCATGGATGAACGGTAAAACTGCTGATGAAGTAACAGGTATGGAAATTGCAGAAGGAATTCCTGCAGAAGAAGATCTTACTTCTACAGTAACAATCAAGGTTGAAGGTTATCTGGCTGCATTCGAAGAAGCAGCAGCTAACGCTAAATAGTTTTAAACTTACGAGGCTCCTCCAGCAATGGAGGAGCTTTTTGTATGTTATGAGTTTCGGATTCCTGTGAATATAATGAAATATTAAGGAATAATATGAAGCAAATAACCTGTCATGTGATATAATTTTCTTTGTAAAACAGTGACTGATATAACATTCCTAGGAGGAAAAATGAGAAGAATATCAAAAATAGCAGCGCCACTACTTCTGATTCTTTTGCTTGTAGCCGGATGTCAGGCAGCTCCCAAAGAAGAAGCGAAAACACAGTATCGAAATGAATTTTTTGAGTACTTTGATACAGTGACTAAAGTAATTGCTTACACAGACACAAAAGAAGAATTTGATGCTGAATTTAATGTGATCAAAGATGAATTCAAGCGCTATCATGAACTGTATGATACTTATCATACATATGAAGGCATCAATAATTTAAAGACCATAAATGACAATGCGGGTATCGAACCCGTTGAAGTGGATCAGGAGATCATTGATCTCATCCTGTTTTCCAGAGAATGGTATGAAAAGACCAATGGCAAGGCAAACATCGCTATGGGAGCCGTGCTGAGTGTCTGGAGTGATTATAGAGAAGAAGGGATGGATTTCCCTGACGATGCAAAGCTCCCGCCTATGGACGTGCTAGAAGAGAAGAACAAGCATACAGACATAAATAAGATTATAGTAGATGAAGAGAAGAATACAGTATATCTTGAGGATCCTGAGATGAGTCTGGATGTCGGAGCGGTTGCGAAAGGATTTGCAACAGAAAGAATATCTGATCTTATGAGAGAAAGAGGCTTCACTTCCTTAATCATCAGCGCAGGTGGAAATGTCAGAGCTCTTGATAAACCGCTAGATGGAGTCAGAGAAAGATGGGGTATCGGTATACAGAATCCCGATGAATCGATTTTTACAGACAGGGACAGTCTTGATACCGTGTTTAACACCAATATTTCGGTGGTGACTTCAGGGGATTACCAGAGATATTATTATGTGGATGAAGTGAAGTATCATCACCTGATTGATGCAGATACCTTGATGCCTGGAACACAGTTCAAAGCTGTAACCGTGGTTATGGAAGATTCCGGTCTTGCGGATTTCATGTCCACGACCTTATTTCTTTCTACTTTAGAAGAAGGAAAGGAAATGCTGAGTAAGATCGAGGGAGCACATGCAATCTGGGTAACCCATGATAATGAGATCATTCTTACAGAAGGGTTTGAAAAAATGCTGAAAAGCGGTGGAGCATCCGGAGCAGATTAGTACAAAATAATTAACAGATTGTAATACAGTTGACTTTTAGGCTTGTATATTTAGATTTATTGAGATGATTTGCTTGATAAATCGGGATTAATCAGGCAAATCAAGATGAATTGAGGTATGATTGCATCCTTTGGGTTTCAGTAAAATATAGAAATTTCCTTTGACTTTTAAAGCGAAAGAAGTTACAATAATTTATGGCATATCCAAAAGATACAAAATACCGCGGCAGAGTATTTAAATTTTTGGAGGTAAACAAAAAATGGCAAAAATGATGGGACCACGTTTTAAAACTGCTAGAAGACTAGGACTAAATGTAGTAGGACATCCTAAGGCAATGAACAGATCAAAGAGAGGAACATCCAGAGCGGACAAAAAGCTTTCCGAATATGGTGTTCAGCTACTTGAAAAGCAGAGACTTAGAAATTACTACGGCGTACTAGAGAAACAGTTCGTAAGATACGTTGATAAGGCTATGAAGAGCAAGGAACAGACAGGTCCAATGCTTCTTAACCTTCTTGAGAAGAGACTTGACAACATGGTATACAGAATGGGATTTGCTTCATCAATCAGACAGGCAAGACAGATGGTTAATCATGGACATTTCTTAGTAAATGAGAAGAAGATTGATATTCCTTCATACGGTCTTACTATTGGAGACGTAATTGAACTAAGAGAGAAGTCAAGAAAGACAGAAATGTTTGTTGAAAACTTCAACAACCTTTCAGCATCACCACTAGGCTACATCGAGAAGGATGTAGAAAACTTTAAGGCTACACTCGCAAGAGAGCCTCAGAGAGAAGAGCTGCCAATCGAGATCAATGAACAGTTGATCGTTGAGTACTACTCAAAATAATAGGCATCACAAGGGTCTGATTCTTTATCAGACCCTTTTTTCTATCATATATATGAGTGTACAGAAAGTTACCTATGTCATTTAAGTCTTAAGAAGGATATAATGAAAACAAATTCAAATTACGGGAGTAAAGATGGAAAATATCAGACCAATCAGTGAAATCGGTGCACGAAACTATAATCCGTTATCGTTGGCTTTTATCGGGGACAGTATCTATGAGAATCACGTTCGTGAAAGACTGATTCTATCCTACCCTAATATGCTGCCAAAAGATCTGCATATCAAGGCTGTCTGCTATGTGAAAGCATCAAGCCAGAGCAGAATCATCAGCGGTATCAAGGATACTCTTAATGAAGATGAACTTTATATCTACAAAAGAGGACGTAATACAAAATCTCATACGGTGCCTAAGAATGCGAATCTTCTGGATTATAGAAGAGCCAGCGGTTTTGAAGCCCTGGTGGGATACTTGTATCTTATCGGTAAAGAAAAAAGATTAGGAGAGATCATAGATCTTTCGTTTAAAATCATAGAAGAAGGAGATAATCATGGCGAAGAGAGAAAATAAAAGAAAACTGGAAATTGATTTCCAGAAAGAAGCAGACAGACAAAAAAGAAAAGAGAGAGCCATAAAGTTTTCAAAGGAAGCAGTTGAAGAGAAGGAAATCAATGAGAATGTAATAGAAGGAAGAAATCCTGTTCTTGAAGCTTTTGAAAGCAAAATCACTGTAGAAAAGATTCTTGTAGCGAAGGGTGACACCAAAGGATCTATCATTAAAGTTCTATCAATAGCAAAGGAAAAGGGGATACCGGTGATCGAAGTGGATCGCAGGAAGCTTGATGAGATCTCCAATACACCGAATCATCAGGGAGTAGTTGCCTATATCACTCCATACCGTTATGCGGAAGTGGCAGACATTCTGAAGATTGCTGAAACGCGTTCTGAAAAGCCGTTTGTGCTTATTCTGGATGAAATCCAGGATCCTCATAATCTAGGTTCGATCATAAGAACCGCTGAGCTCTCCGGAGTGCATGGTGTGATCATTCCAAAGAGAAGAAGTATGGGTGTTAATACAACTGTGTTCAAGACCTCAGCAGGGGCTGTGAATCACATGGCTATAGCTAAGGTCACCAATATCGCAAGAGTCATCGATGAACTGAAAGAAGCCGGAATCTTTGTTTATGGAGCAGACATGGAAGGTAATTCCAAGAGCTACAATACCAATTTTGAGGGTGGCGTAGGCCTTGTCATCGGTAATGAGGGAAAAGGTATTTCAAGACTCGTCAGAGAGAAGTGTGATGGAATCGTCAGTATTCCGATGGTAGGAAAAGTAAACTCGCTGAATGCTTCCGTTGCAGCTGGAATCCTGATGTACGAAGTAATGAAATCCAGAATCCTGGATAAGAAATGATGATGGAGGGGTGGGGGCTTATGTCCCCATTTTTGATATGAAAAGGGTATTTATAGACGGATATAATGTAATCAACGCATGGGGAGAATTCAAGGACCTGGATATAGGTTCAGCAAGAGAGAAGCTGATTGAATATATGATCAATTATGCGAGTTTCTATGGAGCTGAAGTCACGGTGGTCTTTGATGCTTATAGAGTAACCGGAAACAGTCAGCATATTGAGAAGAGAACTTCTGTTGAGGTTGTCTATACAAAGGACAAAGAGACTGCGGATGATTACATAGAACGTGCCGTGGATCTAGTTGGACGAAAAGTGGAAGTCCTCGTTGTCACATCCGATAGTCTGGAACAGCAGATTATTTTTGGAAGAGGTGCACAAAGAATGAGTTCTCTGGAATTCAGAGCATCATATAAAGAAGCGGAAAAAAGTATCAGTGAAAAGACCAGAAAGTTCTCTGACAGGCATTCCACAAAACTTTTCGACCATATGGATGATGAATCAAAGGAAAAACTTGAAAAAATACGTAGAAATGGCTGAAAGCTTGACTTTTAGCCATTTTTGATTGATAATTTTAGTAATTTAGAAGGGTTCAAGATCTTTTGAGCCAGTTGTAAGAGGGGGAGAATGTTTTGATCATGGAAGAGCAGAAATACAAAGCTTTACGAGATGAAGAGATTGTTCGTCTTGCTCAAAATGGAGACAAGAACGCATCTGAATTTATTACGGCCAAATATATGCCTTATGTACGAAATAAGGCTCGTGCTTATTTTCTTGTCGGTGGAGAAGTCGAAGACATCATGCAGGAAGGTCTTATCGGTCTTTATGAAGCAATCAAGGATTTCAGCGATAATAAGCAGGCCAGTTTTAAAACCTTTATGGATATCTGCGTAACAAGGCAGATCATGACTGCGCTGAAAGCGGCATCCAGACAGAAACATATTCCGCTGAATACGTCCGTCTCTCTCAATAAGCCTATGTTTGTGGAAGACGCAAATAAGAGTTATCTGGATATGCTTATAACGAGTCAGGTGGATAATCCTGAAGCGCTATACATAGACGGAGAGAAGACAGAAGAAATCGGCAAAGAAATCAGAAACTCACTATCTGACTTTGAGTACAGAGTTTTAAGGCTCTATCTTCAAGGGGTCAGCTATCTCAAAATTGCAGGTGTACTGAACAAGGAAGAAAAAGCCATTGACAATGCAATACAGAGGATAAGGAAAAAACTGTCAAGAAATCTTGAAAACAGTTCATCATAAGATTTCCATCTTAACTATTGACATATATATATGTTTTTAGTAAACTTGATTAGGTGAGATTAATGCCCATATAGCTCAGTCGGTAGAGCGTCACCTTGGTAAGGTGGAGGTCAGCGGTTCAATCCCGCTTATGGGCTCCATTTATCCCTTTATGCTTCGGAACACCAGGCTCCGTTGTAGGGACTAGTCACCAAAGTGAAAAAACACTATAATAGAGTAAGCAACGTTTAGTTATTTAAGGAGGAGAAAAGTTATGGCAAAAGCAAAATTTGAGAGAAGTAAGCCACATGTCAACATCGGAACAATCG
>CAZXUT010000095.1:0-9791 GCA_964643785.1 uncultured Proteiniclasticum sp. | reverse complement strand
GATTTTCTCATAATTCATGGGGCTTTCCTATGTGCTTCCTATTTGACGCTTACGATTATTCAATCAGATTAAATCAGGTAATCGATCATGATTGTTGCAAATCCGAGGAAGAAGAAGAATCCCAATACATCTGTCATTGTGGTGACAAATACTGCTGAGGCAAGTGCTGGGTCAACGCCCATTTTTTTAAGCAGTAAAGGAACATAAAAGCCCGATAAGGCTGCTATGACAATGTTGAGGAACATAGCAACACCAATAACCAGACCGAATACAAAACTACCTTCCCAGAGTCCGCCTAATACGGCAACAATGAGGCCAAGGGATATTCCATGTAAGATTCCGACTAGAAATTCTTTTCTGAGAATTTCTTTTTTATTCTCATAGTCAATTTCGCCAAGAGCGATACCTCTTATGATTAAAGTCAGTGTCTGTGTACCGGCATTTCCACCCATACCAGTAACAAGAGGCATGAATACAGCTAATGCGACCACTTTACTGATGGTTGCATCAAATAAGCTGACTGTAGCTGACGCTAAAATTGCTGTGATCAGATTGACGAGGAGCCAGGGTAAACGACTTTTTATGGAATCCATGACTGTACCGTCAATTTCTTCTTCTTCATCAAGACCGGCAAGACGATACATATCTTCAGTATGCTCATCTGACAATACTTCCATAATATCATCAACTGTTATAACACCGAGCATCACATCCTGATCGTCGACTACTGGCATGGCCATATAACCATATTTCTGGAAGATATTAGAGACCTCTTCCTGATCCATTTCTACCGGGATGGTTGCCACATTTTCAAGCATCACATCTTTTAAAAGAACAGAAGGAAGGGAAGTCAGGATTGCTCTGATGGGAACAATTCCTTTCAGCACATCCTGTTCGTCCAGTACATAAATATAATAAGGTGTTTCTGCATTGGGTGAGATATCTCTTAAAAAAATCAGAGTTTCATCAATGGTCATGGTTTCTTGGACTGAAACAAACTCTGTAGCCATGATACCACCAGCGGTTTCAGGGCTGAAGGAGAGAAGCTCTTCGATTTCTTCTCTGAAGTCTTCTTCCATTCCATCTAGAATAGTGTGCTGAGTCTCTTCATCAATATTTCCAAGCATATCCGCAAGTTCATTTGATGACATTTCTGCAATGATATCCTGTTTCTGTTTAGCAGAAAAAAGAGAAAGCAGAATATATTTTTCATCCAGTTCAGCTTCATCAATGACCATCGCAATATATTCATCAGGGAATTTTTCGAGGAGTACTTTCTGTTCCTCCTCAAATTCCTGTAAGACTTCTAATAAATCTACAGGATGAAGTTCTTCTGTGAGTTCAAGTATTTCATCTAGAGATGCTTTAATTATAAAATCTCTCAATTGTTTTTCTTTATTCATTCGCACACCTGCCTCATTTTTTCTCGATAAGTATATATACATATAATATACACTGAAAACTGACGTAAATCGATTATTGAAAAATCCCTTTTGCAGTCAAACTGAGTGCAAAAGGGATGAGTATGACATTTGTTTGTTAGTTGTTTCCGCCACCGTTTCCGCCACCGTTACCAGGTAGACCAGGAATATTAGGTAGACCAGGTATAACTGGTATTGGTATTCCCGGTTGAGTAGGTGGATTAGGTTGAACAGGTTGAGGAGTAGGTTCTTCTGGAATCGGATCGATGACTGGTGGTGTATAAGTATGTACATCACAGACATTTTTAGGCTGAGTTCCTGTTACAAATAAATCTGATGCTACAGTTCCTTCGACGTAACACTGTTCATTTGGTATACCACCAGACTCTGTGCAGAAGGATGCAGTTGTGATTCCTTGAGGTCTTGATACATCTGCGACTTCATGGCCTTCGTTGAGATAAGCCATGATTTTACCGTATGCATACTGCGTTGTATAGGAACTGGCACCACGGTTTGAATCATCAGCAAGGATTCGAATAGGTCGATCAGATCCGAACCAGATGGCAGCAGAATAATAAGGAGAAAGTCCTGCAAACCACAGGTCAGTCTGTTCATTATCTATATTTGTTGCAGTACCGGTTTTACCGGCAACAGGCATTGCGGTGAGTTTTGTACTTGGTACATTGTTTTTTACGATATCTTTCATGACATCGTATAGCAGATAAGCGTTTTGCGCGGAAAGAACCTGTTCTGATTTCGGGATTTTTTCGACAATAATATTTCCTTCACTATCAGTCACTTTTGTATAAAGAATATTCTCTGTGAAGATTCCACTGTTTCCGAACATACCAAAAGCGCCTGCCATGATCAGAGGATTTCCTCCATCTTGATCGTACTGATAGTTTCCGCCTAATGCATAAGCGGATGCTCCGATGTTACTAGTGGCTGCATAAACCAGTCCATATTTCTCACCATAACTTCTTACTATATTGACACGGTCATTTCCCAATGCGTGGAATGTTCTTGCGGAAACCGTATTATAAGAGTTGACTATGGCTTTACGGACGGAAGTATAACCAGTGTACTTGAAATTGACATTGTTTGGCCACTCAGTTCTATTACCAGGAGCTCCTATTTCTTTGAATATGTCAGATTCAGCTGATTTGCTGATCTGCTTGTCCAATGCGGGTGTTCCCAGTGTGATAGCACCGGTTTCAAGTGCCGGTCCATAAATGGTGATCGGTTTTGTTGTGGAACCGATAGGCCGTAAAGAACTAAGCGTGAAAGTTGGTGAATAATAGGATCTGTTTGGTGTAGCTGAGGTGCTGTCATCTCTTCCACCAATAAGGACCTTCACCTGACCTGTCTTATAGTCAGTTGCGGCAAAGGCAGCTTCCACCTGTTTTCTTTCAGTAACATATTCACCTGTTCCACGATCAATATATGACGTGGGATCCATGTAGGTAGCTTTGATGTTTTCGTAGTCAGCCAGGATCGACTGCGCATATTCCTGAGCATCTCTGTCCATGGTGGAATGAATCACTAAGCCACCATAAGCTATAAGTTCTTCGATTTCTTCATCAGTATACCCTTTAAGTTCTTTGAGATCGGTTTTCACCTGATCTATAACTGGTCTTGTAAAATACTCATAATTATATTTATCCGATACAATACTTGTCTGAAAGAACTCAATTCCGTTCTCATCAAGTGATCGGATGTACTGAGCGTGGTCCTGTTCTGAGATTTTCTCATTCTTCAGCATGGCATTTAAAACAAGTTTAGTACGAACGATATACTTGCTTGGGTTTGCCAGGGAGCTTTGAGAAAATGCATAGAAATTACTAGGGCTCTGCGTTGTTCCTGCAATGTAAGCGGCTTCGATGACATTCAGATCTTTAGAAGATTTGTTGAAGTACTGTCTTGCTGCTGCTTCAACACCATTGGCTCTTCCACCTAAAAAGATACTGTTCAGATAAGTTTCTAAAATCTGCTCTTTTGTAAGCAGTTTTTCAGCCTGGAGCGCCATGAAAATTTCTTTGATTTTACGTTCGTATTTTTGCTCTCGAGACAGAAAAGTATTCTTGATCATCTGCTGAGTCAGGGTCGAACCACCTTGCATATCTCTATTGCCGGTGATTTGTCCAAGAATATCACGTATTGTGACACCGATGGTTCTTCTGTAATCGACACCTTTATGTTTTTCAAACCTTTCATCTTCAATAGAGATGAAAGCATCAATAACATTTTTGCCCATGTTTTCCAGATCAAGGGGGAAACGCACCTCATCAGTATGGAGAATATCCATTTGATTACCTTCGTTATCTAATACGATACTAGGCTCGTTCAGTGCAAGGAAACGACCGACATTGACTTCTGGAGCATCTTCTGCTATTTCTAATACGATTTTTGCTACATATAAACTACCAACCATGGTAGTGACAATTAATGCGATTAATATGAACTTTATAAACTTAGCAAAAACAGTGAATGAATTCGTTGTTGCATTCTTTCGGGTATTCGGTTTTAGGATCATCTTTTTACCTCCGTAAAAAATTTTACTCTATGTATTATAGCACAAAAGATGCCCTACCTAATAGTAGAGCATCTTTATTAAACTCTTAAGATTCAATGATATTTCCTATCAGCTTTTTTAACTCAGTACCATTGCTATTTCCAGTTAAATACATAGGGGACATTTCTGTAATATTCCCCATAGTTAAGACCATAACCGACTACAAAAACATCATCAATTTCAAAGCAGCAATAGTCCGGGCTGATTTCCACAGTCCTTCTTGATGGTTTGTCCAGAAGGGTACAGGTCTTTACGCTGTTCGCGCCTTTTTCTTTCACGTAATTTACAACAAATTCCATGGTGATTCCCGTATCTACAATATCATCGACTATAAGAACATCATAGCCTTCGATATTATCCGGTACATCGTTGACCACTTCGCAGGCGCCTTGTGAAGTTTCACTATGCCCGTAAGATGAGGTTGTCATGAATCCGATTGTCGTATTCACCTCAATGGCTCTGACAAGATCTGCTGTGAATATAAAACTCCCTCTAAGAAGGGACAGTACATAAAGTTTTTTGCCTTCGTAATCTTTTGATATCTGGGCACCAGTCTCTTTGACCTTCTCTCGGATTTCCTCTTCTGTTATAAGGATATTTCTTTCTTTATCTTCCATGAATCAGTTCACCAGTTCCTTTCAAAGTATACATATTAAACTAAATAATATATAATTGGTTTGAATATGTCAAGAACCTTGCGAAAAAGGAGGAGATCTTGTGATTACAGGAAATATAGATGGAGTACGAAAGAGAATACTTGAAGAACTAGATGAAATTTTTGAAATTAAGACAGCAAAATACTCATTTCTAGATCAGGGAATCATCGATATCATGCTCAAGGCAACGAAGGAATTAAACAGAGAAATCAGTGTACTCGTGGATCGAAAAGGAAAAGTGGTTGAGGTCACCATAGGCGACAGCAGCACCGTATCCATGCCACTGGTGGATTTAAGAGATAACAAGCTTTCAAGAGTAAGGGTGATTCATACGCATCCGAACGGGAATCCGAATCTTTCAGCACTGGACGTTTCAGCGCTGGTCAAGATGAAATTGGATTCGATCATAGCCATCGGTGTTTCAGAAAATCCTGAAGTCGTCATGGGTTTTTTAACCGTTGAAAATCAGAAAGTCCATGTTGAAGCAACAAAACCGATGTTTATAGAAGATGCGCAGAGGTTCAATATTTTAGACCGTATTGTCTTTAATGAAGGACTTCTTTTAGATGCAGAAGATCTGGAAGAAGACGAAGAAAGAGCTGTGCTTATCGGACTTGATTCTGAGGAAAGCTTAGTTGAACTGGCTGAATTAGCCAATGCAGCTGATGTTTCAGTTGGAGAGACTGTATTTCAGAATCGTGCTGCCCAAGACAATGCAACCTATGTCGGTAAGGGTAAAGTAAGTGAAGTGAGAGACGTCCTTCAGTTATCAAGAAGTAATCTGGTCATAGCAGATGATGAGCTCTCAGGCGCTCAGATCAGAAACCTTGAGGATGAACTTGGGGTGAAAGTCATTGACAGAACTACATTGATTCTTGAAATTTTTGCGAGAAGAGCAAGAAGTAAAGAAGCGAAGCTGCAGGTTGAATTGGCTCAGCTGAAGTATAGAATGTCTAGACTTATCGGTCTTGGTACTGTAATGTCCAGAACTGGTGGCGGAATCGGGACGAGAGGTCCTGGTGAGCAGCAGCTGGAAATAGACAGACGAAAAATACGTGATCGTGTATATGACTTGAAGAATGAACTGAAAAAAGTTGTAGCGATCAGAAATGTACAGCGAGAGAATCGTAACCAGAATGAAATCCAGAAAATCGCTCTTGTAGGATACACGAACTCAGGTAAATCAACATTAAGAAATGCATTGGCTGATATGGCTTCTAAGGATTCCATAATAAAAAATAAGGTTCTTGAAAAAGATATGCTGTTTGCTACGTTGGACACCACAACCAGAGCTATTGCACTAGAGAATAACAGAGTGGTTACGCTTACGGATACAGTAGGTTTTGTAAGAAAACTTCCTCACGACCTGATAGAAGCTTTCAAATCAACTCTGGAAGAAGTGATTTATTCTGATCTTCTGGTCCATGTCATTGATGGCTCCGTGGATGACTGCCTGGCACAGGCTATCGCTGTGGATGAAGTACTGGAAGAGATCGGTGCCGGAGCCATCGATCGAATCATTGCAATAAACAAGATCGATAAGGGGAAAAGCTATAAAACAGAAGAGGTTGAAAAACTGTATGAAGGAAAATATCCGATCATAGATATTTCCGCGAAAAATGGAACGAATCTGAAGAAGCTTCTAGATATCATGTCACAAGCTCTGCCTGATAATCTGGTGGAATTTGAAGCGGTTATTCCTTATGATATGCAGAAACTTATTTCCCTGCTCCATGAAAAAGGATCAATAATCAGCGAAGAATACGAAGAGACGGGCACAAAGATTAAGGCGAAAGTTCCGCAAAGAGAACTTCATCAGTTCATTGATTTTATAACAGGAGGCACAGATGAGGGACTTGATCATTGAGTATCAGAAAGTATACCAGCAAGTGACACAAAATATGAATGACACGAAAGAGATTCTTGCTTCATTTGTATTTGGCAGTATGGTTGCAGGAGATCTCTGGGAGAATTCCGATATCGATTTTTTTGTTATTTATACTGGAGATGATAAGGGAGTCCGAAATGTGTACTCCAGTGACAATGGTGTTCCTGTTCATTTTAAAATCATGAGCAAAAATGAATTCATGACTTTAAAAGGGCTGGAAGTCAGAGGTGGTTTTCTTCACAGAATTTTTTCATCTTCAAAAATGGTATTTTCCAAAGATCCGGAAATTACAGCCAGATTTAACAGTCTGAGGTTCTATCCTGAAATGGACCGAAGAAAGTGGACGTTATCCTATTTAGGGAGACTTATCAAAAGTATTGATTCGACGGACAAGTTTCTTCACAACAGAAATCTTTACGGAGCTTATAACAGTCTTTTGAATTCCATGGAGCTTTATGCATCTGTCTATGTAAACTCAAGAGGATATCTGATATCTAAAGATACAATCAGTACGGCAACAGGACTGGATCACGAGTTTCAGGAAAAATATCTGTATCTTGTATCAGGTGAGGATCTGGAAAAGAAAATTGTAAACGTAAATAAGTACTTGAAAAACACCATTGATCGAGAGATCAACGATGCTTCAGAAGTTATTCTTGCATATTTAAGAGAGAAATCTCAACCTATGAGTTCAAGAGATATCACCGAGGACGATTTCTTCCGGAATTTTGAAATACAGATGGAAGGAATATTAAATCTGCTGTATTCGAAGAATCTTCTAAAAAGGGAATTCAGAGCAGTTACCACTCCATTGGGGAAAGAACTGATCAAAGAAAATGTGTATAGCCTCTGATGGGATATAAGACAGTAGGAAATACAGTTGAGAGCAGATTTACTGAGAAGAAATCAATATTCATAGGCATTGCAAAAAGAGTGGATAATGAAGATGAAGCAAAAGAATTTATTACAGAAGTCAAAAGCAGATATAAGGATGCAAGACATCACGTTTATGCTTATACCATAGAAGAGGACATGCATATTCAAAGGTATAGCGATGATGGTGAACCTCATGGAACTGGTGGGATTCCGATCCTTGAAGTCATCAAAAAAAATGATCTTAGAAATGTCTGTATAGTTGCAGTCAGGTATTTCGGTGGGATACTGCTTGGCGCGGGGGGACTTACCCGTGCCTATGTGAAGAGCGCTGCTGATGCCATTGATGCAGCCGGAGTTGTGGAGAGGGTATCGGGGCATCAGATTAATCTCAGTCTTGATTATGATCTTTTCGGAAAAATACAGTATTATCTGAAAGAGAGTCAAATAGGAATCAAAAAGGTTGATTACACGGATATAGTTAATGTAAGTGTGTTTCTTGAAACGATTCAGCTGGAAAAAGCGGTCCAAGAGATAATGAACTTGACATCCGGGAAGGCGGAGATAGAAATTCTTAAAGAAGAGCTTTTCTATAAACGAGAAAAAGATCTGCTGAAGGAATTTGAAGAGTAGAATACAAAGTGATATAATTATTTCTTGGAAGAATTGGAGGGATGAAACATGTCAGGACATTCAAAATGGCATAATATTCAAGCAAAGAAAGGTAAAGCAGATAGTAAAAGAGGAAAGATTTTCACGAAAATAGGAAAAGAGATGATGATGGCGGCTAAGGATGGGACAAATCCTGATAACAATGCAAAGTTGAGAGATATTATTGCAAAAGCGAAAGCGGCTAATATGCCCAATGATAATATCAGCAGAGTCCTTAAGAAAGCAGCAGGAGACAATGGCAGTGCAGATTATGAAGAAATGGTCTATGAAGGATATGGACCTAACGGGGTTGCGATTATTGTTGAGGCACTAACTGACAATAGAAACAGAACCGCAGGAAATGTAAGACATATCTTCGATAAGTATGGCGGTAATCTTGGGACAACTGGTTCAGTCACATTCATGTTCAACAAAAAAGGTCAGATTATCATTGAGAAGACCGATGAAGTGGATGAGGAAGAACTAATGATGTTAACTATTGAAAATGGAGCAGAAGATTTCATTACTCAAGATACAGTCTATGAAATCATCACAGAGCCTGAGAATTTTGACAGTGTTCAAGCTGCAATCACAGAAGCAGGAATAGAGATTCTTGAAGGTGAAGTCACCATGCTTCCTAATGTGACCACAAGTCTGGATTTTGAAACATCTGAGATTGTTCAGAAGCTAGTGGATAAACTATTAGAAGATGATGATGTAGATAATGTATATCATAACGCTGAGTTCGATGAAGATTTCGAGGAAAATTAACTTATGAAATAGAAGGTGGAAGTATGATTCAATTTTTTGAACAATTTGAGCCTGTAACGCAAGCCCTATTTGCTACGCTCTTTACATGGGGTGTTACTGCGTTAGGTGCTTCACTTGTATTTTTCTTCAAGAACATCAATAAAAAAGTGTTCGATACCATGCTTGGCTTTGCTGCCGGAGTGATGATTGCAGCCAGTTTCTGGTCACTGATCAATCCTGGTCTGGATTTAGCAGAAGAAATGGGTTATATTCCATGGCTCTCAGCATCAGTAGGATTTATGAGTGGTGGTCTGTTTTTATTCATAGTGGATAAAAGTCTTCCACACATGCATTTAGGCCTGGCTCCTAAAGAAAAAGAAGGACCAAAGACTTCCTGGCAGAGAAGTGTTCTTCTGGTACTTGCGATAACAATGCATAATATTCCAGAAGGGTTAGCGGTAGGTGTAGCTTTCGGTGCAGTTGCTGCTGGTATTGATTCTGCTACACTCACTGGAGCAATTGTACTGGCTGTCGGTATCGGTCTTCAGAATTTTCCTGAAGGCGCTGCAGTGTCTATCCCACTTCGAAGAGAAGGAATGGGACGAGGAAAAGCTTTTCTTTATGGTCAAGCATCTGGAATCGTTGAACCGATAGCTGGCGTACTTGGTGCCCTACTGGTTTTAAGCGTGCGAAGTATACTTCCTTTCGCTTTATTTTTCGCAGCAGGTGCTATGATATTTGTAGTTGCTGAAGAACTGATTCCAGAAGCGCAATCAAACAATAATTCTGATTACGCTACAATGGGCGTTATGCTTGGATTTACAATTATGATGGCACTTGATGTAGCATTGGGATAATATTGAATGCACAAATAAACCCGGGATATTTCCCGGGTTTATTTAATTATGGACTTTAGTCTGTTGAACTCGCGAAGCGTGCGAAACAATAAACCACCCGCTATGCGGGTGCGGCAACGATTG
>CAZXUT010000094.1:0-9827 GCA_964643785.1 uncultured Proteiniclasticum sp. | reverse complement strand
TTCAGGATGGCTGTTGTTTTGCCCACGATTATCATTCTTTCCTAATTAATTATACCGATTTTGGGTCTGACCCTGATTGACAGTAAACTCTTGATATCATCTAGGACATCCTTGTCTTTTACTTCAATCATCAGCCATTTTCCCATGGCTGAATACCCGGTTTTCATGTAGAGTTCTTTTACATAAGCGGTGAATACTCCTGCATCCGCGGCTATTCTCACATCTTCTTCCTCTTTTGCTCCGACAACCAGCAATGCAATGAAGTAACCCGCCATGGGATAAAGGGTACATAGCGATCTGCTGCCTATCCTGTACTTAACATTCCAACCAGGCTGTGCAGAGCATCTGCTGTAAGTGACTTGAGGTTTGACCTGATATGCTTCCTCGATATAGGAAGTCAGTTCATCCCACAATGATTCTCCTTTCCCAAGATACGCCCTGATCTCTTCGCTAGAAGGGACATGGTCAGCATCATAGATCTCATTCCAACTCATATTAACCTCCTCCATTCTTTATGACATTCACTGCAATAACACTTTAGAATTACACTGACTCTTTTAAGTATGTGATCATCACATAGATGGGTACTCTTGACCAAAGAACGTATCCCAATATGTATTTAACAGGAAAACCCCTCCTGTCTATCCAGTTATATACACCAAGTGTTTTAAGAAAATACAAAGAGATCTTTACGCTCATCATTTGAGACGTTCAAAAATTCGATAACATAAGTAGGTCAAATAGGGA
Organism: uncultured Proteiniclasticum sp.; assembly: GCA_964643785.1. Lineage (GTDB taxonomy): Bacteria > Bacillota > Clostridia > Clostridiales > Clostridiaceae > Proteiniclasticum. Next base: position 9,080 of record CAZXUT010000094.1, on the reverse strand, counting down.
GACGGTATTTTTTTCTGTCCAAAATCCCAATTCTTCATTTTCATATACACCGATTCAGGTGTGAAAAAACCGTCTCTATCTTGTTTGTTCCTAATGAGTTCAATCATTTCAAGGAACCGTGGGTCATCCCTCACAAACTCATATTTGCTTAACACTCCGGCTACACTGACAAGATCATACCAGCACGATGGTGCCTTCAGCTTACGAAAATCCGAACCCATATAGAATATATACGGATGCAGATCGAGACTGTTTTCCCACAGGTTTAGCAGCGCTTTGGCAGAAGAAATCGCAATCTCTGAATTTCGATACTCTGGCAGATAGGATAGCAAATCAGCCATGATCAGGGTTGCATATGGGCAGCAGTCCTCCTTTTTCCCAGGACCTCGAAATTTTCCAAGCTCTGGAGAAGCTGCGCAAGGGAACCCGTTCTCACGATATAAAGACACCAGATAGTCCACCCCCGGCTTAATGTATTCATGATAATCCATGCCTGCTTTTTGTAGTGCAAGTAACAGGAGTGGAGCATCGCAAAGACACCAGCTGAACATATCCACACCAGCTCCACCAAAATGCTTCGGTATATTGCTCAGAGACTGGTAAATGAAGTGTTCATCCCGATGCTTGATAATATCATCAATAGCCCTTTTTATTTCCAGAACCGTGGTATCAAATCCAAGGTCCAGCAGAAACAGGAGCTTATGTATCGGTAAATCAGGATTCTTATGATTTTTTATCGGACTCCCGTGAAAATCAGAAATGCCAGCAAGGAAATTTTTAATACGGACATCATCCAATGCTGTTTTTCTGATATCACAAAGGGTATCCTTTGGCTCATGAAACAAATCAAGAAGTATTGCGTATTTTAACCAATCGTCGCTGCGATCCAACAGCTTTTTATATTCCACTCTTTCATCAGCCCTTTTCACTGATTCGAATGATATAGACTTTAATGCCTCTACCCAATAATTACGAACGGATTTGAAGTACTACTTTACGCTAGCTTTAAAGATACTCACTGAACACTTTTTTATATCAATTTTAGATTACACTTAACTTGTAATTATTTCAATATTCAATAAATAAAGTACATCTATTAAGTGCATAAAAAACGCCGTAATTCTTCCCCTACTTTCTTGATAAGCAACCTGAATAGACCGTTCATATTTTCGGCATAAAGCCAGGTTATCCCTCTATATAACAAACTAGTCTTTTTCTCTCTACCAAAGAATTAACATGAGGCCTCTTTCCTTCCATAAGCATGGAAAGAGAGACTTCACTGACACCTATTTATACTCTGAGAAAGTGTCGCCGTATATTTTTGCGTGATTAAGGGAACACTTCTCAGTGTTCCCTTAATCTTTATAATTGTTACCTTACATACTTAACATACGAAGGTTTTTATAGTATAGTTGATAATATTATATATCACTTGATCACTTTATATTTGATGGATCATTTGATTTTTATGACAACTTTTCCCCTCGCATGTCCTGTTTGGAGATAGTCATAAGCTTCCTGAACTTCATCAAATGCGTAACTACGATCTATTGTCGTTTCTAGTACACCTTCGTCAACAAGCTTGGTAAGATCTGCTAGCATGTCTCCACTTGGCCACATGAAGAACGTTTCGAAATGAACGTCGTATTTCTTTGCAAGTCCTTCTGGTTCTTGTCCTTTAATCGAAACTACTGAACCACCTTTTTTTAGAATTTTGAAGGAATTTTTCATGATGTCTCCACCCATAGCATCTAAGACTAAATCATAATCGCTGAGTTCTTCTTCAAAATTTTGAGTTTTATAGTCGATTACAATATCCGCACCAAGATTTTTCACCAGTTCAAAATTGGACCCACTGGTGGTAACTGCTACTTCCGCTCCAAGATGTTTTGCTATTTGAATTGCAAGTGTGCCAACGCCCCCAGAACCTGCATGAATAAGAACTTTCTGACCTTTTTGAAGATTTCCTTTCGTAGTCAGAGCTTGATACGCTGTTAACCCCGCCAATGGAATCGAGGCAGATTCTTCGTGAGTAAGCTTTGATGGTTTTAGCGCCAACTCATCTTCATTAACAACATTAAATTCAGCGATGCTGCCCGAATCCATCTGATTTGGTCTTGAATAGACTTCATCACCAATCTTGAATTTACTGACTTTTGCCCCTACTTCTGTTACGACTCCTGAGACATCGTATCCCATAATGTATGGAAATGATATTTTAATGAAATCTTTCATGTACCCTGCTTTTACTATGTTGTCAATCGGATTTATGCTTGCTGCGTGGACTTCGATCATTACGCTATCCTCTGTAAGTTCTGGTATTGGTACCTCTGAGATTTCAACTTGTCTTCCATAGTCTTTTATAATTGCTGCTTTCATATTATTACATCCTTTCATTCACATATCCTTATTTATATAACCTCGTTTGAGTTTTTCTAAATTAAATTGTATGCAACTTATTTCTTGATACTAACACACCAGCATCGAACCGTCAAACAATATCACCAATTAAACCACGCGGAATTTAACTTGGTTTTTGTGTAATACTGATTTATTGAATAATTCTCATGTAGTACTCTGGATCAATAATCTGATAATATCATGTGCATTAATACTTATTGATGCTCTATATATTTTCAATGATGAGTCTAAACACTGAACAAAAAAAGACAACAGATCAAGATAATTTTCATTATCCTGATCCGCTGTCTTTCTATCTAATTAGGTTATTCCATCATACCATGATGCTCACATGCATCTTTATCCATTTCGATGACATTTAAAGTATGGTGCAGATAATGCATCACTTTATGCTTGTACATCGGATCCGATTTTTGAGTTCCCATGAATGAAGCTTTTTGCCCCATATTCTGAGCCACAAGTCTCAGGATATCTCCTGAAGGCTCTACTCCATGGTCCTCAAGTATCTCCACTGCCAGTGCTGGGGCTGCTTTGAATTTCGCATCTGAATCTGCTGATGCAAAAACTGGTGTCGAGGAGATCAGTGTCATGGCAAGTGCCAATCCCGCAATTTTCTTAATCATATATTTACTTCCTTTCTATTTAGATTGGGGTGTAATTACAATTTAAAGGATAATTGTGGAGAAATTAAGGAGATGGAAATTTATTCCAAGATGACTCAGTATAATGAAACCTTTGCTTAAAACTAAATACTATCATGGAATATCATTAGAATCTGTTATAATATAAGTATATAAACATCACATTGATAGGAGGCCACCAACATGACCTTTTTAAGCAGTATTTTTCAGTGGATCAACATAGTAGCAATATTCTTGATTATCGATTGCATTTTACTAAAAACAGGTAGAAAAACACCAAAAAATGCAAAAGAGAAATTAGAAGGAAAAGAATTAGATATCTGGCGTACAACACGTTTTTATTCACATATCTCTATAGCCTTGGGTTTCTATGCATTCACTTTTACTCAGAACCTGCCCATTGACGATATTATTGCACTGAGCATTAATATAATCGCCTTATTCCTGATGTTCGGTGGACAATTCATCAGCATCAGAAATAACATCAAAAAAATCGGGTACTGGAGTTCCACTATATAGCCTGAGATCAAAAATTAAAATTAAGGGAGGCTTTCTTGTGCACGAAAAAGAAATAGCCGCAAATCAGGCGGCATGGGACTCATTAGCCAAGGACCATTATGAACACTTTAAGCACTCTTTAAAAGACGATACCTTCAAACTCAATCCCATGGTGGTATCTGGTCTGGGTTCCATTAAAGGAAAACGAATTCTTCACCTTCAGTGTAATACAGGTGCGGACAGTATTCTCCTTGCCAGGATGGGTGCCCATGTCACCGGTGTGGATTTCTCACCTGAAAACATTCATTACGCCACACTACTCGCGAAGGATTTTGCCATGGATAAGGTTCAGTTCATTGAATCCGATGTACTCAAGCTTGCACTCGTCCATGAAGGGGCCTATGACATTGTGCTCACCTCCGATGGTGCCATCGGCTGGCTACCAGACCTTAAAAAATGGGGTGAAGTCATCGCCCATTTTCTGAAGCCAGATGGATTTTTCTTCCTCCACGATTCCCATCCTTTTATGATGATTTTCGATGAAGAGCAACTTGCATCAGGCCTTCTGGTACCGAAGTATCCGTATTTCGAGACCGATCCAGAAAAGGATTCCACTATAGGTGGTTATGCTTCTGAGGTTAAAGTCGCAGACAACTATTTTTATGGACACACCATGACCACGATTTTGCAGGGACTCATCCATGCAGGACTATACCTGACAGACTTTCAGGAATACGATCGCTGTGTCTCTGGTATGGGTGGTTCTGTTGTAGATGAAAATGGCTTATGTTATTATCCTGAACTGGAAGGCAAGCTTCCACTAGTTATGAGTCTCACCGCAAAGAAGCTACCCTAGGTATAGACTGATTCCTTTTCCTGAGGAGATGAGATCAGCTGACTTCTCTTAATGCTTTGAACTCGAAAGGTTCTTAAAGTTTATAGACGCTCATCTGGCGGTCAGTTAAAAGAACCATAGGCTTAAAACCTATGGTTCTTTTACTTGCATGTAATCAAATCAAGCGCGAAGACAACGCAGTATCTGATAAGCATATGGTCCTTTATAATTTTACTGGCACATGATGAATCACAAGTTGAATATTATCCTCTTTCCGAATATCATCTTCGATTCCATCGATATATTCGTGTGCAACCAGTCCTGAGATGCTGCTGTCCAGCTCCACAAAGACACTTGCAAAGCGTCGTTCTGGTCCGTAGTCATGCATAATCAGATCATGGGTATCCAAGACACAGTCATAAGATGAGATCTTCCCTTCAATATAATCTACCATTTTCTGTGAAGGTGCTCCACCGAGTAGTGGAGTAATCGTATCTCTGATCAGGATAATCCCATTGTAGATAATGAATGCAGCCACAGCCAATGCAACTATACCATCCAGATTGACTCCAATTAATCGAGTGATGATGGCACCTATAAGAACACCGCCAGTGGACATGGCATCTCCTAAACTATCAACTGAGGTCGCTTTAAGAGATGTGGAATTCAAACGTTCGCTCAGTCTGCGGTTGAATGATGCCAGCCACAGCTTCAGAAGAATCGATACACCCAGCACAATCAGGCTTACAACTCCAAATTTCACGGGTGTAGGGTTAAACAGCTTCTCAATACTGCTTTTAGCCAACAATAGACCCACTACGAGGACCAGCATGGCAATGATCAGACCAGATATATATTCATATCTGCCGTGGCCGAAAGGATGCTCTTTGTCCGCTTTCTTGGAGGCTAACCGGAAACCTAAAAGCGAAATGAGAGAACTGCCTGCATCCACTAGGTTATTAAATGCATCAGCGATGACGGAAACACTGCCCGATACTAATCCAATCAGCATTTTGCTTGCCACGAGAAGCAGATTGGCGATGATACCCACCCACCCTGCAAAGCTGCCCGTGGCAGTTCTTACTGCTGGATCCTTACTGTTTTCGTTATTTTTTACGAACATATTCAACAAAAAATCTGTCATATCATTGCCTGCCTTTCACTAAAGTCTATGAAGCGGATAAAGGGAAAGAAATGCTTTTCCTATGATGTCACTCTTTAAAATATAAGGGTCTTTAAAATGGCGACTGTCCTTGGAAAAGGCTCTGTTATCGCCAAGCATGAAGTATTTCTCTTCAGGTACTGTAAAGAATCCGAATCTTCCACCGTGATTCTCCACATAGGATTCATCCAGCTTCGACTGATTTACATAGATTGCTCCATTTTTTCGGATTTCTACTACATCCCCCGGCAGACCGATGAGACGCTTGATGAGATCTTCTCTGTACTCCCTGGAATAGAAAACAACAATATCTCCTCTTTTCAGATGATTACCGGAGTGGAGGTATTGGGTCAGAAGTCTCTGGTTTGGCTTAAGTAAGGGATACATGGATAGAGAGGTGACCTTTGTCACAAAGAATATATAACGCCTGATGAATAAGGCTGCAATCACAGCCATCAGGACTATTCCTATTAAATTAAGTGTCCTCACATCTTCCATTTTCATCACCTACTTCCTAGTCCTTTTGATTTACTATTATACATGCTTACCCTATAGGAATTGCCTGCTTTAAAAATCAAAGCAGGCAATTCTGTCGTTCGTACAATTGTTATTCCTGATTAATGCTTATGAGCATGCTCACCATGTCCGTGTTCATGTTCTTCCCCTTCCGCTGTCTTGAAGAATATGACATAAGCTTCCATATACTCACGAGCCGCTTTGAGGTCATTGACATCAAACTCTTTTAGTCCCAGAGCTCTTTGGAATTTATCCTCAAGAGCTTCTACTTCTTCTTCAGGTAGTACACCTTCAAATGGAGACAGATTGCCTACGATCAGACTCTTGTCAGCTGCTGCGACTCTTGGATCGACTGGAACACCAGAAGGCTTCATACCATCAAATGGTGCACCTTCACCGGCGCGGTGGACTCTGATGAGGCTCTCCTGGAAGTATAGATCAGCAAGCTCCTTTGCCTCAGCACTTAGACCTCTGACCTTACGACTCAACTCGAAGATTTTTCTGATTTCTTCTTCCCCTTCAGCAAAGATCCACTTCAAGGAATAATTGATGTTTCCTGATTCCAATGATTTCCTTGCATCTGTAGCGGCTGGTCCATCATACGTGTCACAATGTGCGCTGGCCTTTTTCGGTGTAAGAAATAGGGTGATGCCCATGGTTAAGAGTACGGCTGCTAATAATAAGACTTGCATAAATTTATCTCCTTTTTCAAATGAGAGGCTTCTTCCTTGTTCTTTATGTACCTAGTGTAACTCATGACTTGTTTTGAAACCTTGACCTTGGTCAATTTCATCTAAAGTTATCATGCAGAGCATTTTATTCAAAAAACCATATTATCCGCATAGATGTCTTATAATATAGTTATCTTTCTGTTTTTTATTCAAAGAATTAAACTTTTTCTCTATGCTCAGTCGTCTAATAAGTGAAGTACTTCAAACTGGCATAATAAACGAGGTGAAATATGGCTCCCATAAATGAAATAGAATTTACTGAACTGTTCATGGCTTTTAAAAACGATATATACAGACTCGCCTACACTTACGTCCACAACGAAGCAGATGCACTGGACATCGTCCAGGAAGCTGCCTATCAGGCTTATGTCTCACGTAAAACACTGAAAGACAGAAATAAGTTCAAATCCTGGATCCTGACGATCACAGTAAACAAGTCTCTGGACCATCTGAAGAAGAAGCGTCCGGAACCAGTTGAGCATATAGAAATCTATCCTACAGGTATTTCGAAAGAAACAGAAAACCTCATGGAATTTGAAGATTCACTGGGATTACTTACACTTACCGAGAAAAGTATCGTCGTCTATAAATGCTTCTTTGACTACACATTCGAGATGATCGGCGAGACCCTCCGTATTTCTTCTAGTACAGTGAAAAATCATTACTATAAAGCAATTGAGAAATTGCGACAGGAGGAAGAAGTATATGAAAACTTCGTTAAATGAAAAAATGAGTGAAATCAATATCCCTGATTCTCTAGATGTAAGAATCACAATGGGCTTTGACAAGGCTAGACTTGAAAAAGGCATCGCGCTCAATCGGTTAAAGAAAAAACTTGCAGCTACTGCTGCTTCAGCAGCCATCCTTTTTCTGACGCTTGGTTTCATCGGTTTTGATAAAGTTGGTGCAGCCATGAAGGAAGCACTTCAATATATACCTGGTTTCAACGTACTTCTCAAAGCTGAAGACAGTGCTGTTTTTGTTCTGCCAAAACAGATTGAAGCACAAACCGGTGAACATTATATCAGGCTGAAAGCGGCAGTCCAAAGAGGCGATATACTGAGTCTTGCCATTGAAAGTAATCTTGGCCTCTACGAAGACCCTACTGAGGATAAAATGACAGGAGAAGAGATATACGGAAGAGCATTCGATAAGAGATTCAAAGATCCTAACTTGACCCTTACAGATTCAAATGGAACTGTCTTCGAAAAGAAAGACTGGTCTCTAGGGACAGGCGGAGAATTCTGGCTGCATAATGCAGATTTTAAAGTTACTGAAGGAACAACGAAATATAATCTTTCAGCAGGAAATGTGTCACTGGATTTTTCACTGACCGTATCTGAAGGCGTGAACAGCCTTCTTAATCTTGGACCACACGCTACGGATAAGGGCATTACGATAGTCGGCCTTCTCTCCTCTATAGAGAGTGAAGTCCATATGGATCTTGTCAGTAGCTCAAAGAATGGACTAATTGAGTCCTACCCCATGGGCGAAGAATCTCATTACACACTTTTTGGTTCTCCTTTCCCTCTGGAAAGCCTATACCTCATAGATGATTCTGGAGTCAGGACTTATCCTGAAATCCCGTCATCCTATGGAAATCTTTTATCGAATTTCGTCTTTAAGGCAGATCCGCAATCAGATTATAAGCTGGTTCTTCCCTATATGGAAATGAGTTATCCTGATGAAAAATCCGGAAAAATCAGACTCCAGACACCAGGAGACGGAGAAACTGTGCCACTAAACGAGTCCGTAAAGATTGGAGACTTTACAGTTGATCTACTTGAAATCTCTCGAGATGGGGATGACGTGATCATTAAAATCAACTCAGAGCCACTAGAAGATGAAATACTTTCCGGTTTCACCATAAAAGGAGTCGGATCATATGGAGTATCCTGGGAAAATGAACCTGTCATCATCCTCTCCTATGAAAATGTCGGGCGAAGCTTTTCCATGAGAATGATCAGCCCCACTACGTTCCTTAAGGGAGACTGGGTTATCGATCTTTCAGAGAAGTAATGATGCCTAGATCTCTATTGTCTCAATCATAAATTATTTAAGTGCATATCAATTGCTCGTATCGTTTTAAGGATTTCAAAAGCATCCTGACTATACGAGCTTTTTGTTTGTTATGGAACACGTCAGATAGAGCTTACGAAAAACCCATAGTAAGTTCATCTGGTATTTTTCCTTCTCTTTCATATTGGCGCTAAATGTTTTTCATCATTCTAATCAGGAATGATAACAAATGATAACTAACAGTAATCAGACAAGTC
>CAZXUT010000093.1:0-9860 GCA_964643785.1 uncultured Proteiniclasticum sp. | reverse complement strand
CAGAAGTTCGCTTTGTTTTTTACCTATATTCTGTTTAATTTTCAAAGAACTGTGTTTTCTTTCTCATCACTTGTCTCAAGCGACTTGTCTATAGTATCATGCCAGGAATTGTCGGTGTTTATACACAATTTAGTTTGAGTCAAATAAATCCCGAATACTACTATTTAATCGATATTTCTCTGTAACTCTCATTGTGATACACACGGTGTTGTTTCCGGGTAAATTGATTTTTAGAATGTGATATCACCCTGATAAACACCTATTAATCGGATGATTTTTAACCATTTTGATTAATTATTCGTATATCGATAAAATCACCACTAAACAAAAGAGAGAATCCTTTCGGATTCTCTCTTAAAACTGATGTTATTCCAGATCTGATTCTGTTTCTTCTTCCATGTCATCTTCCAGCTCTAATTCTTCCAGATCATCAAATTCAGCATCTATTGCATCACTTAATTCCTTTTCAATTAGCATTTCGCTGTCGATTTCCTCGACTTCTGGACCTTCTTCGTCTCTGACTGCAATGATCTTCGCCAATGAAACAACTTTTGACTCATCTGATGTTCTCATGAGTTTAACACCCATGGCATTTCTTGATGTTACAGAAATTTCATGTACATTGATTCTGATTGCTACTCCATCAGAATTGACGAGAAGCAGTTCATCTTCATCACTACAGGATCTGGCTCCTACAACGTTACCAGTTTTGTTTGTGACCTTATAAGCGATTAATCCCTTACCGCCTCTGTTCTGGATCTTATACTGACTTGTAGGGGTTCTCTTGCCTAATCCATTCTCAGACACAACTAAGATATCTTCGTCTTGGACAGCAATGTCAAAGGATACACAGGAATCTCCCGTTCTCAGGGAAATACCCTTGACGCCAGTCGCTGTTCTACCCATCGGTCTTACATCCTTTTCACTGAACTTGATTGCATAACCAAGTTTAGTCACTAAGATCAGGTCTGCATCTCCACGCGTGAATTTAACATTGAGCAGAGAATCGCCATCCTTTAGATTCAATGCAATAAGACCATTCTTTCTTATATTACTGAAATCATGAAGCGTCGTTTTCTTGATAATACCCTGGGTTGTTGCAAACACAAGATATCCATCTGTTTCCATATCACTGATGGATATAATGGCCTGGATGCTTTCATCCTGGTCCACTGGAATAAGATTCACAAGGTTAATCCCCTTGGAAGTTCTGCCTGATTCCGGAATTTCATAAGCTTTCAGCTTATAGACCTTTCCTTTAGACGTACAGAATAACAGGTTTTTATGAGTAGATGTCACGAACACTTTATGTATTACGTCATCTTCCTTCGTTGTCATCGCCTGTACTCCTCTTCCGCCTCTCTTCTGTGCGGAGTAGGTAGTTGCTGAGATTCTCTTGATGTATCCATCTTCAGTCAATGTGATCACCACATCTTCTTCATTGATAAGATCTTCATAATCTATCTCAAATTCACCCTTCTCGATATCTGTTCTTCTCTCATCGCCAAACTTGTTTCTAATCTCTATCAGTTCTTCTCTAATTACACTGACTAGCTTTTCCTCATCACTGATTATGCTTTCAAGATAAGCGATCAGTTCCATAAGTGCATTGTATTCTTCTTCAATCTTGTCTCTTTCAAGACCTGTAAGTCTTCTCAGTCTCATATCAAGAATCGCTACCGCCTGTTTATCAGACAACCCGAATCTTGTAATAAGTTCTTCTTTTGCTATTTCAGTGGTTTTAGAACTTCTAAGTACTTTGATGACTTCATCTATATTATCCAGAGCAATTCTCAAGCCTTCTAAGATATGTGCTCGATCCTTGGCTTTATTCATTTCAAAGATACTTCTTCTTGTCAGTACTTCTTTCTGGAAATTGATGTAATGCTTTAATATATCTTTCAGATTCAGTACCTTAGGTGCATTGTCGACCAATGCAAGATTGATGATACCGAAAGTGTCCTGCACTTTTGTTCTCTTATATAAGTAGTTTAATACCACATGAGCATTCGCATCTCTTTTAAGTTCAATGACTATTCTCATACCGTCTCTGTCTGATTCATCTCTTAAGTCAGAAATACCGATCAGTTTCTTGTCTCTGACATGGTCAGCGATGTTTTCAATCAGTTTCGCCTTGTTCACTACATAAGGAAGTTCAGTTATGATGATCTTCTGTCTTCCATTGACTTCTTCTATATGACTCTTTGAACGGACGATAATTTTTCCTCTGCCTGTCTCATAAGCTTCTCTGATTCCAGAAACACCCATGATGGTTCCACCGGTCGGGAAATCTGGTCCCTTAACAAACTGCATCAGTTCAAGAATTGATGTATCGGGATTTTCCATCAGATAAACAGCAGCATCTATTACTTCTGTAAGATTATGTGGTGGAATATTGGTCGCCATACCTACAGCGATACCTGTCGATCCATTTACAAGAAGATTCGGGAATCTCGATGGTAGAACCGTAGGTTCTTTTTCTTCCCCATCAAAGTTCGGTGTAAAATCCACTGTATCTTTATTGATGTCTCTCAGCATTTCAGTAGATATCTTCGCAAGTTTTGCCTCAGTATATCTCATCGCAGCTGCTCCATCTCCGTCCACAGAACCGAAGTTTCCGTGCCCTTCAACTAGAAGATATCTTGTTGAGAAGTCCTGTGCAAGTCTAACCAGTGCATCATAAACGGAAGTATCACCATGTGGATGGTACTTACCAAGAACGTCACCGACGATTCTTGCGCATTTTCTAAAACCTTTTTCATTATAGATTCCAAGCTCGTGCATAGCAAAAAGTATTCTTCTATGTACAGGTTTAAGTCCATCTCTGATATCAGGAAGCGCACGTCCAACAATTACACTCATGGCATAATTGATATAGCTCGTTTTCATTTCTTTTCTTAAATCTATTGGTAAAACTTTACCTTCATTGTTATTCAATTATACGCTCCTCCTATACATCAAGATTATCTACTAATTTTGCATTCTTTTCGATGAATGCTCTTCTGGGTTCAACTTTATCGCCCATAAGAATAGTGAATATCTCATCTGCTGCTTTCGCATCTTCTACATCCGCTCTCAAGAGAATTCTGTGTTCAGGGTCCATGGTTGTTTCCCAAAGCTGCTCTGCATTCATTTCTCCAAGACCTTTGTATCTCTGAAGCTGAATAGAGGAGTCTTTTCCGCCTAACTTCTGAACCATTTCTTCCATTTCCCGATCCGAATATGCATATTCATGATTTTTACCCTTGGATACTTTGTATAGTGGCGGTTGTGCAATATAAACATGCCCATTATCAATGAGCTCTCTCATATATCTATAGAAGAATGTGAGAAGAAGTGTTCTTATATGCGCACCATCCACGTCAGCATCCGTCATGATGATGATACGTGAATAACGTAGTTTACTTGTATCAAAATCTTTCCCTATGCCTGCACCAAATGCTGTGATCATGGAACGAATCGTATCTGAACCAAGCATTTTATCAAGTCTCGCTTTTTCCACGTTCATGATCTTACCTCTAAGAGGCAGAATTGCCTGGAACTGTCTGTTTCTTCCCTGTTTAGCAGAACCACCCGCAGAGTCTCCCTCTACGATGTAGATTTCTGATTCAAGAGGATCCTTTGAAGCACAGTCAGATAATTTACCTGGAAGAGTAGTTCTTTCAAGAACACTCTTTCTTGTAAGCTCTCTGGCTTTTCTTGCAGCTTCTCTGGCTCTTGCCGCCATAAGCGCTTTATCTATGACAATCTTACCGATGGCAGGATTTTCTTCAAGAATGACAGTCAGTGCGTTTCCAACAATACCATCCACAACACTTCTTACAACGGCATTACCCAGTTTTGTTTTAGTCTGCCCCTCGAATTGAGGATCTGTAAGCTTAATGGAGACTACTGCAGTAAGACCTTCTCTGATGTCATCTCCTGAAAGGTTCTTATCACTTTCTTTAATATGACCAAATCTCTTTCCGTAGTCATTCACCACTCTGGTAAGAGCTCTTTTGAATCCATCCAGATGTGTTCCACCCTCAAGAGTGTCGATATTATTGGCGTAAGTGAAGATGTTTTCACTATAGCTGTCATTGAACTGAAGTCCGATTTCCACGATGTATTCATCTTTCTGCTCATCAATATACATGACATCTTTATGAAGAACTTCTTTGTTTCTGTTCAAATACTCAACGAAAGATTTGATTCCACCTTCATACATGTAGGATTCTTCTTTGATATTGCCTTCTTCATCTTCTCTTTCATCAGTAAGGGTTATTCTTAAACCCTTATTCAGGAAAGCAAGTTCTCTTAGTCGATCTGAAAGGATCTCAAAATCGAATTCAACTTCATCAAAAATGGTCTTATCAGGCAGGAAGGTCGTTTTTGTACCTGTATGATCAGATACACCAGCTATTTCAAGTCCTCCTATCGGATTACCATATGCAAATTTCTGGGTGTATACCGTGTTGTTTCTTCTGATTTCAACAACACATGTTTCAGAAAGTGCGTTCACAACAGAAGCACCTACTCCGTGCAGACCTCCAGAAACCTTGTATCCTCCACCGCCGAATTTTCCTCCAGCATGAAGTACAGTCATTATGACTTCTACAGTTGATTTACCCAGTTTTTCATTCATACCGATTGGCATACCACGTCCATCATCTACCACCGTAATGGAATTATCCTTATGGATATAGACTTCAATATGGCTGCAGTAGCCTGCTAGTGCCTCATCTATACTATTATCGACAATTTCATAAACCAGATGATGTAATCCTCTAGCCGATGTTGACCCGATATACATACCCGGTCTTTTTCTAACAGCCTCCAGCCCTTCCAGAACTTGGATGTTACTGTCTTCGTACCCTGAATCTATTGCTTTACTATTCATTTCATTTACTTCAGGCTTATTTTCTAATTCATGATCCTTATTGTTTTCAATATTACTATCTAACATACCATTGGCCTCCCTTCTAATCCTCTAATCGCAGTTTCGTTCTTTTTGACAGAGTCTTTGAGGAAATGGGCGATAAATAGATTATCGATTTTTTCTCGATCTCTGCAACTATAATTGATTTCGGCTTCTCATCTGTAATTCTCTGAACAAATCCGTCTTCCTCTGCTAAACGAAGAAACTGACTTGTATCTGAACTGTACATAGATGATTCCACATCAAATATTCCAATAACATCTTTCATGGGTATCACTACATTTTCACCCAAATGTAAAAACATCTAATCGCCTCCATCTACTATAGAACCATTCTTGACATTAAATAATCTGTAATTACCTGTGAGGTATTCTTCGATATTTTCTACCCCAGTACAGGTTATTACAGTCTGAATGTTTTCTATGGATTTTAAAATAAATTTCTTTCTGGATAAATCAAGTTCTGATAAAACATCATCCAGAAGCAGGATAGGATATTCTCCCTTAACTTTCTTGATGATCTCAAGGGAAGAAAATTTCATCGTAAGGACCGCAGTTCTCTGCTGCCCCTGGGAACCAAAATCTTTTGCATCCACTTCATTGATCAGTATAAGAAAATCATCTCTGTGAATTCCTGCAGATGTTGTTCCTCTTTCGATGTCCGTTTCTCTTTTTCTCAAAAGCTCTTTTTTCAGATTCTCTTTAATATTTCCTTCAAGTGAAAACGAACTTTTGTATTCATATCTGATTTCTTCTTTATTCGTAGTGATTTCTTTATGTATAGAATATCCATAAGAATTTAAAAGATTAATGTAATTGATTCTTTGCCTGGCAATATAATCAGCATTTTCGCTCAGTGTAATATCATAGATATCAATGATATTTCTATCTATCCTTCTTGATTTCAAGAGAGCATTTCTTTCGGCAAGCACTTTGTTATAAGAAACAAGTGAATTGTAATACCTTTTGTCCAGCTGACTGATCTCCATATCCAGAAATCTTCTTCTTATTCCTGGTGATTCTTTTACAATCTTAAGATCTTCAGGCGAAAACATCACAATATTCAAGATTCCAAGCAAATCTCCGATCTTGGTCAACTTTACTTTGTTGACTGAGATAGACTTTCTTCCATCAGTAAGCAGATTCATGTCTATGATCTTATCTAATCTGTCTTTTTCGATGTACACCTTGATTCTGGCGCTTTTTTCATTCCACATAATAAGATCTTTGACCTTATTTGTTCGATGTGAACGACCAAAGGCGGCATAATAAATCGATTCAAGAATATTTGTCTTTCCTTGAGCATTTTCTCCTTGGAAAACATTGACATCTTTGCCTAATTCTATATTCAGTTCGTTGTAATTTCTGTAATTCATTAGACTGATGTTTCTTATTTTCATTAAAAATCTCCTACAAGATATTATACCACATAGAAGATTTTCCTTCCATGTGGTATAAGGCTCAATACATATTGAAAATTTTATAAAATACTATTTAGGATTCTGAAACTGCTGTGAAAACCTCGCCGTTAAACTCAACTTTATCACCAGGGTATATTTTCTTGCCCCTTCTCAGTTCCACTTCATCATTTACTTTAACAAGTCCTTCTAAGATATAAGCTTTGGCTTCTGAACCTAGGGAAACTACCCCAGCCCACTTTAAAAATGAATCTAATTTTATGTACTCTGTTTTGATTTTTATTTCCATAATGTCTCCTATCTCGCTAATCTTACTGGTAATACCATATATTTGCAATTGTCTGTAATGCTGTTTCGGATGATTGCTGGACTTACACCAGAAGTCATTTCTATTAGTATTTCTTCTTCTTCCATCACCTTCAGCGTATCAAGAAGATAATTGGCATTAAATGCGATTTCTATTGCATCTCCATCCATGGATACAGGAACTTCTTCTTTCACTTTACCGAACTGAGAATTGGAAGTGATCAGTGCAATATCATTTTCTATATTCAGTTTGATGAGTCTTGAAGAACCATCCTTGGCCATAAGAGAAGCTCTTTCAATACTCTGGGCTAGATGTGCTCTTTTTACTTTAAACTGCAGCTTATAATCTGTTGGAATAATGGATTCATACTTGATGAAGTTACCAGATAAGAGTCTTGAAACTATTTTCGTATTCTGGATTTCAAATAAAATATGATTGTCATTAAAGCTGATGAACAGATCCTCATCTTTATCACTTAAAATTTTGGAAACTTCATTCAGTGTTTTTCCTGGAATAACTACAGATACATCTTCATTGGATTCCAGATACTCACTTCTCATCGCAAGTCTGAATCCATCTAATGCCACCATATTAAGTACTTTGTTTTTCACTTCAAACAAGACACCCATAAGAATCGGTCTGGATTCATCCTGGGCTACTGCAAAAGAGGTACTCCTTATCAGATTTTTGAATGTATCTTCTTTGATTGTAATTTTTTCTCTATTTCCTATTTCAGGAAGCATAGGGAATTCTTCTGCATTCAGATAGAGAAGATTGAATTCTGAATTCTCACATGAAATCAGAATTGTATTATTTTCCATTGTAGCCAATTCAATCATAGCATCAGGAAGTTTTCTTATGATATCTCCAAACAGTTTTGAATCAATTACGATTCTTCCCTCTTCCATAATGGAGGATGATACCAATGTCTCAATACTGAGATCAATATCAGAACCTCTCATGACTATTTCCTGATCTCCTGTTTCTATATAGATTCCTTCCAATACCGCCATTGGTGATTTACCTAGTATGGCTTTCTGTACAGTTGATATACCTTCAACTAAATCTCTTTTCTGACATCTAAAATGCATGATTACAACCTCCTGAATTCATTTAATGAAACAATGTTACATGGGGATATGTTCATTCACAGTGAATAAGATAATCCCCCTCTTATAGTAATATTATAATAGATTTATTAGTAATAGTAGTAGTAGGGCCCGGTATTCTGTGGATAAGTCCTAAAAGGATTGAAATCAATAGAAGTATCGGGATTTGAGTTCTGTGGATGAATTAGAACTAATTTTACAAGTTATCCACAACTGTCCACAGGGGGAATCTGGTAAAAATGTTATCCACATGTGGACTAACAGGGATTCTAACTCTTTGTTGATTACTGGTTGTTTATCTTTTTTGTAATGATTTTTATGGCATTTGCCAAACCATCATCTGTTTTCACCGCACCAGAGATTTTCTCGTAAGCATGAATAACTGTTGTATGGTCCCTGCCTCCGAATTCATCTCCAATCTTAGGTAAGCTCATGTCTGTCAGCTTTCTTGACAGATACATGGCAATCTGTCTTGGATTAGATACGTTTCTGGTTCTTCTTTGCGATTTAAGTTCCTGAATAGATAAATTATAATAATTGGCCACCACATCTTGAATAAGATCTATTGTGATTGCTTTTGTCTGACTTGAAGATATGATATCCTTCAAAGCTTCAGCAGCAAGATCAACCGTAATATTCTTATTGTTTGTCAGTGATGAATAAGCCATTACTCTTATAAGTGCGCCTTCCAGCTCTCTGATATTTGATTTGATTTTTGTAGCGATATATACCAGAACATCAGAAGAAACAATGTATTTTTCTGTTTCAGCCTTCTTTTTCAAGATGGCAATTCTTGTTTCAAAATCCGGAGCTTGTATATCTGCCTGCAGACCCCATGCAAACCTTGTTCGAAGTCTGTCTTCTAATGTAGGGATTTCATTGGGTGGTCTGTCACTGGAAATGATGATCTGTTTTCTTGCTTCATATAATTCATTGAATGTATGAAAAAACTCCTGTTGAGTACTTTCTTTTCCAGCAATGAACTGAATATCATCCACCAATAGAACATCTACATTCCTGTATTTATTTCTGAAATCCAGGTTCTTATCATATCTGATTGAATTGATAAGCTCATTCGTAAACTTCTCTGATGAGACATAAACTACTTTGGCACTAGGATTATTGGCCTGTATATGATGACCTATGGCATGCATCAGATGCGTTTTTCCAAGTCCGACACCACCATATAAAAACAGCGGGTTATAGGCATTTGCAGGTGATTCAGCAACAGCAACAGATGCTGCATGAGCAAATCTGTTGGAATTACCGATAACAAAGGAATCAAAGGTGTACTTTGAATTAAGTGATCCGAAAGAATCATTATTGATTTTGGATTGAGGTTTTACTTCTTTCACTTCAGGTGCGTTTTCTTCAGGTTCTACATTCCCGACCACACACTCTACTTCTATATCCTGATTGAGTACATGCTTTATGGACTCTTTAAATAGAAGTTTGTATCTCTGGTTGATAATATCTAAGGTAAGTTCATTAGGAACACTAATCATAAATACCCCATTTCTGATACCGATTGGCTTTAATCCTAAAATCCATGTGTTGTAGCTGACCTCGGACATGATTTCAACCTTCAGTATTTTGAGTACTTTTTCCCAGGTTTCATTTAGTTGGGTATCCATGAATTGCGTCCTCCTAATAAAATAAATTTTCTGCTATAAAATAAAAATTCCTGAATCAACAGGTAATCAACAGTTTATCTACAGGTTTATTTTCTGCAGATTTAGATTTGAATAAGTGTTGATAAACATAAAAATATACCTGTTTATAATGTTAAAAACTCATTAATTGTGTTTGATTCACACGATAAATATACAAACGAATAACATTCTTATCAACCTCAAAACCATTGATGCTCTTGACAAATGAATGGTTAAAAGATATGTTTAAACATGTTAAGAACATTTTATGCACAGACTTATCCACAGCTGTGGATAAGATGGCTTTATCGATGTTAATTATCAACAGGTCCCTCCTATGATAGCATATAGAAACAGGCTTGTTCAATAAGTTATCCACAATTACTAGGGCTAAATACAAAGTGGCCAATTGAAAAAGTAAGTTCCAGTTTGTCAATGTAACTTCCATCAAGCTCAA
>CAZXUT010000092.1:6658-9941 GCA_964643785.1 uncultured Proteiniclasticum sp. | reverse complement strand
TTTATTTACCCCCCGATCTATTTGATGTCTTCATTTTATCTTCTTGTAAACGTTATGAAAACCGATTTTTCTCCTATAATATCCGAAAAACTGAACCTGCTCTATAAAATCCGATTCTTTCTCAGGGAAACAGTCTCTAGACTGGCATTAAAAACAAACAAAAAATCAGACTGCCATCCTTTCTTCAAGGCAGCAGTCTGATCTATAGCATACTGATTGATATTCTTATTTTACAATAAGCACTTCATCTGATGTTGTGACAATTCCTGATGCAATGATTTTCATCTCCTGCACCATGTCCATGTTGGTTACAACCACTTCTGTAATACTGGATTTAGCTTCTTTCTTGACAAGTTCCAGATCAAACTTCATGAGTGGAGTTCCATTATCAACTTTCTGTCCGATCTCAGCAAGTCTTGTAAAGCCTCTTCCTTCCATCTTTACAGTGTCTATTCCGATATGAACCAGAACTTCAAGACCTGTCTCGGTTATGATGGCAATGGCATGATTGGTCTCGAAGATCAGAGCGATTTCGCCTTTGACCGGGGATACCACATAGCCTTCGTG
Organism: uncultured Proteiniclasticum sp.; assembly: GCA_964643785.1. Lineage (GTDB taxonomy): Bacteria > Bacillota > Clostridia > Clostridiales > Clostridiaceae > Proteiniclasticum. Next base: position 9,374 of record CAZXUT010000092.1, on the reverse strand, counting down.
AGGCTCCACAGCAAATCCGTCACCGATCATTTTTTCAGCAAAGAGCTTATCGGGAACTTCAGTCAGATCCAGAATCTTTCCCTTCATTGGTGAAGTCATGATGATTTCTTTGCCAGTTCTTACCACTTCTTTGTCTTCAATGACAGCGGACTGAACCACTTTCACTTTCTGAGGATTTTTCATGATGCTCTTGATTTCATCCTTGAGGCCCTCAGCTGCGGTACCGAAGATCACCTGAATTCCGGTTTCTCCGATTTCCATGACTCCTGGAGAACCTAGTTCCTTCAGTCTCTTCTTATCCACTTTCTTTCTGTCATATACTTCAAGTCTCAATCTTGTGATGCAGGCATCTATGGCTTTGATGTTTTCTGTATTCCCAAGCGCTATCAGTACTTCCTGTGCTTTTTCAGTTACAGGAACTGCTTCTATGGTGATATCGTCGTCTTCATCTCTTCCTGGTGTCTTCAGATTGAATCTCTTGATGAGATAGTAGAAAACGAAGAAATAAGCAAGTCCGATGACAATACCTACAGGCAGAAGAGCCCATGGGTTTCCTGCATTTCCTGTGGAAATACTGACGATATAGTCAATCAGCGAGGAGGTGAAAGTCTCTGTCAGTCTCACATTGAACAGATTCATCAGAACTCCGCCTACAAAGGCAAGTGAGATATGTGCTACATAGAGGATTGGTGCCACGAACATGAACGCAAATTCAATTGGTTCTGTGATACCAGTGATGATTGATGTAAGGGCAGCTGTAAGCATTACACCACCGATGGCCTTCTTCTGCTTTGGCAGTGCTCTTAAATAGATTGCAAGTGCGGCAGCTGGCAGTCCAAAAATCTTCAGTGGATATTCTGCAGCTGTAATTGCTCCTGCTGTAGGGTCTCCTGCGAAGAATCTGGCGATTTCACCGACATAGACCTGTCCGTCCGCTGCTGTAAAGCTACCGAACTGTGTTGTAAATGGTGTCTTGAATACGTGATGTAGTCCTGTAGGAATCAGTGCTCTGTTACCGAAAGCATAGATTGCTCCACCTAGTCTGAATCCGAAGATTTCAGCATCGATGGCCATCTGTCCTAAACTGTTGATTCCGCTCTGAATTGGTGGCCAGATAAATCCGAGTGCCACACCTAGAAGAATAGAAACTATAACCATGATGATCGGAACCAGTCTCTTTCCTTCGAAGAATCCAAGGACTGGATGAAGTTTCGTCTGGTAGTATCTCATATAGATTTTCGCTGCGATAAGACCGATGATGATACCGCTGAATACACCCATATTGATAGGATCAGTAAGATTCTGTGCAACAGACATGATGTCCAGCACCTTGATCAGTACAACGTAACCTACAACGGCAGCAAGTCCTGAGACCGCTTCTCCCGCTGTGAATCCGATAGCAACACCTACTGCAAAGATCAGTGGCAGATTTTCAAATACAATGAGACCACCGCTGAACAGTACATCTACGAAAACGCTGAGTATTGGACTTTCTGCAAGCCTCTCAACACCTACAAGCTGTTCGATGACACGGGACAAAGCGACCATAAGACCTGCAGCTGGTAAAACAGATACAGGAAGCATAAGTGATTTTCCGACTTTCTGCAGGACTGCAAAAAAGCCTCCGGATTTCTTGGATTTTTTAGTCATGGATTTTTTCCTCCTATTTTATATTGAAATCGGGTAAATATAAAAGGCATGAACTCATACTTAAAGAAACGACAGCCACTATTTCTAATGGAACTTGTCCTTAAGTATAAACTCATGCCTGATCGAATCAGTTACACGCTAATGCAATTTTGTATGATTTAATTTGTAAAGGTGAAGGGCTATGTACCCGATTTCATTTTCTGGAACAACTATACCAATATTCTTATTTAAAATCAAGGCTATATTTTCAGAAATTTTATACTCGAAGGGAAAATCCTTTTTCATCTTGTCCAGAAGCAGGTTTTCGATGGTCTCTTCTCTCGTGCATCTGTCGATCAGTGCCCGAAGATGAGATACCAGTCTTACACTGTCAAAGGAGTTCTCATCAAGCGTGAGTTCCAGCTTGTCTTCTATGTATGGAATGACCTTGCTGATGGCTTTGACGTACTGCAGTGATAACCCCTTTTTTCCACCCATTCTTCCACCGTGGATATGAAACGTGATAAATCCGATTTCGCTCTCAGGCACGTCGATGTTCATCCGTTCTTTCAGGATTTTAACCGCTTTTTCAGCAATGACATATTCTCTTTTATATAACATCCGTGTTTCCAGAAGAAACGGGTTCACAATTTCGATTCCTTCTCTGATTCTGTTCAGAGAGAAATTGATATGATCAATGAGTCCGAAATGGATATCCGTATGAAGTTTCTCACCGAGATCTTTTTCTGCCATCTGTATGATTTCCACCACTACTCTGAAAATTTCTTCATCCACACTTTCCAGTAACTGTTCATACTGTTTTTTATTGCTCTCATCCACAAGAATAAATACGTTCTCTATCAGGTTGGACTCAAAAATAATGGAGCCTTTCTTCTTGTTGAATCCAATACCTTTTCCAATGAGGATATATTCCATCTGCTCTGATGTCACCAGCACTGCATTATTATTAAAGGTTTTCTTCACCATATAACTCTTCATCTCTTATCCTCCCAGGATATCTCTAGCCTATCTGATTCTATTATCACCAAAGCTTCTTGTCAATAACCAGTCTTCTTCTCTCCCATGG
>CAZXUT010000092.1:0-6558 GCA_964643785.1 uncultured Proteiniclasticum sp. | reverse complement strand
GAATAGATCAGCACAAATAAGGGAACTCCAACAATTAATCCTGTTATACCCATCACTTTTCCGGCAACCAGAATGGCAAACAGAATCCAGAAGGAAGAGATGCCCATGGACTCCCCGAGAATCTTGGGTCCGATGTAATTACCATCCAGCTGCTGCAGGAGCAGTATGAATACAAGAAACCACACAGCTTTGATCGGAGACACAAAAAATATGATGATTACAGACGGAATGGCTCCGATAAAAGGTCCGAAGAAAGGGATAATATTGGTCACTGTGATAATAAAACTGATCAGAGGCACATAGGGCATCTTGAAAAGACTGAGCCCAAAAAATGCGATGATTCCCACTATGATGGAATCAAGAACTTTCCCCACCAGAAACTGGCTGAAGATTTTCTGTGTTCTACCTAAAAGCTCAAGAATTCTGGTTGCATGAACAGGACTCATCAGTCCATAAATCATTTTTTTACCCGTGGAGATGAATTTCTTTTTATCGGACAACATATATAGAGAAATGATGATGCCCAGAAACACATTCCATATAGAAGTTGCTGTATTTCGAATAAATCCTATGGTAGCCGGCAAAATACCCACAGCCAATTCATTGATTGTCTCTCCAAGTTCATTCCATCTCGTGTTTATGAAATCTATCACCAGCGGATCAAAAGTATAAGTCTCAGATAACTTGTTGATGTAATCACTGATATTCTTGACATAACGAGGCATCTCCATGATAAGACCTGTGATACTTAAGATCAGCTGAGGCAGGATGAACGCAAAGAATAATCCGATAAATGCCAGTGCTGTGACATACGCCAGGATCAATGACAATACTTTTCTGAGCTTTCTATACTGCTCTGCCTTCATGGATGTCTTATTCAGCTGCTTTTCCACAAAAATCATGATGAAATTAAGAATGTACGCAATGACAAATCCGTATAAGAAAGGATAAAGAACTGATATGTAGTTCCCTACCGCTTTGGTAAATCCATTCAGCCCCGTCAGGATAATGAAGAATAGGATTACAGAGGATAGGACAATAAATGTATATGTCGCTATAGTATTATATTTAGGATTCCAGTCAATTTTCATATGATTTTACAGCCTCCAAACGCTTTCACTCTTTTCAGTATAAACGATATCCTTAAATCAATCCTTATAATAAGTGAAAAAGATTAAAAGATTAGCGAAGAAATATCTGAATAAACTTCTGGCAACAAAAAAAAATGGAGTAAGCGAATCTCTTCACTTAATCCATTTACTTTCTACATGAACCTATTTCTTTTCGTTTCTGTTAAGAAGTACCCAAAGAATGTAATTGTTAAGGGATCTGAAATCAGATTCAGCTTCCTTCGAAAGTTCTTCCTTAAGTTCTACAGGCATTGTAAACAATATTTTTGTCTTTTCGTTTTTGTTCTTCACCATTTTGTCTCCTTTTTTTAGTTTCTATTTGCTAATATATGTCTAACTAAATCACTCTGTCAGTTACTATTATACTATAGATATCTTAAAATGTTAATACAGCATCTTAAAATGTATAGGTGTTTTCACTTATCGGGTAAAATATATTTTAACATTTGATGATTATACCAAATAACTCTATCATATAGCAATAGTGTTAAGAAAAAAATAATAAAAAACAAATCAAGACCAACTTGATATTATATAATCATACTGCACTATAATTTCGACAGAGGGGCAGTATGGAGCTTCATTTGAATAAACTCACAGGAACAAGTAGGTTCTATGACACCATCATTATTGTGATTCTGATCAATTTCCTCGATCTGATATTCTTCTACGTTACTTTACAATTATTCAGCGTAAACAGCATATTATACATTTTCCTTATCCATTAAAAAATCCCCTGCAAAATGCAGAGGATTTTATCACGAACTTGATTCATACCATTCAGTTGATCATTTCATTGACCGTAACAAACTGATATCCCTGATCTCTCAGTCTCTTCAGTATGGTAGGAAGACCTGAAACAGTCTTATTGGAATGCATGTGCATCAGGATGATTCCATTTTGAGACGCATTATTCACAGCGGTGTTTATGACATAGTCTGTCGTAATTGTCACTCCATTACGCGTTGTAGCCCAGTCGCTGGTATCAACAGACCACAGAACAAGATACCTTAATCCTTCCTGTCCTGCAATGGTTCTGATTCTTGAATCATACGCCCCATAAGGTGGTCTCATCAGTACAGGATATCTACCTGTGGCATTGTATATGGCATTCTGAGCGAGTCTTATCTGATTTCTCACTTCCGCATCACTCACTTCAGTCAGATCTTTATGTGCATAGGTATGGCTTTCTACAGAATGACCTCTCGATGCAATCTCCCTGATCAAGGAAGGATTGTTTTTCGCAAAATCACCATTCGGAAAGAAAGTACCTCGTGCACCATAGCTATCCAGTGAATTCAGAATCGATCTGATCTGGTCAGCGGACCCGTAGTCATCAAAGGTCAAGGCAATTCTTTTGACGGAAGAACTCTGATTGCCCTTACTTATAGCAACCGCAGGTGACCCTGTAGGAGATGTCGATGGCAATGTCGATGGTGGTGTTGAGGATAAATAATTCGGACTTGCATAGCCCTCCCTTGTTTCATATCTTACTCTTGGCCATGCACTTTTCGTATCAAGGATCGATACCTTTGACCCTTTAGGCATGGTTAAAATGATGGAATAACTCGTTCCCGGACCTGTCCTCAAATTAAGGGCTGCAGTGGTGTAGCGTACAGGAAGCTCTGCCGGAGCTGTCTGAGATCCACTTAAATAAGCTGAGCTGGCATAGCCTGTTTTTCCTCCATAGCTCACCTTAAACCATGAACTGCTTGAATCCAGTACTGCTACCTCCGCTCCTTTAGGGATGACCAGAATCACCTGATAGGATGTTCCTGGACCTGTCCTCATGTTAAGGGCTGCTGTCGTATATCTTACATCATTACTCACATTTTTCAGATAACTGCTGTGTGCATATCCACTTTTACCGCTGTAACTGACTTCTGCCCAATCTCCTGAATAACCACTGACACTTACTTGTGTGCCTTTGGGGATAACAGTGATGACTGCATAACCTGTTCCAGGACCTGTCCTCATATTAAGGTTCGCTGTAGTGACCTTTGTTTCAGCAGCTTCTACTAATAGCGGTTCTTCTCTTGCAGAAAATGCATTGTAGTTCATCAGATGATGACTCAGGAATGTACCCAAAAGCAGCAAAAAGAACAACGAAACGATTACTCTGCAAAATAGTTTTGCAGCTTTCATGGTGTCCGCCCCCCTATTTGATTTTTCTGTCGGTACCTGAATGTTCTATTATTCTATCATTTTGCAAGGATAAATTGACACAAAGCGGTAACAAATAACGCTGGAATCCTCTGTGAAATAAGCGATGAGACACTTCTGAGAATCATTGAAAGTATTGTTAATTTATTATGATGGTCATGTTACACTTCCTCTGTTTTACTGGAATGGTCAATCCTGAACCCCCAACGGTTCTATGAAGAAAAGTATAACAGTAAAGAAGGGCTCTCACAGCTGTGAGAACCCTTCTTTACTGCTTTTATGATTCATGAGCATCCAGATCATGTTTACGCCTGAATATCTTTCTAGTAGCTCCCTTCGCCGCTTTTCCGAAGGCTTGAACAACAAGTGTTGTGTTGTCTTTGATGATTCCGCCCAGAAGTCCTATGGCTTCAATGGAAGCCGTTCTTCTCATGACTTTCTTATCCACTTCCACAATGCTTCCGCTGTATTTTTTCGCCAGAGCACCTACTCTAAGACAGAGTAGAGCATTCACTGACCCTTCGGTGATGGAATTGATGAGAAGGTTTGTCACATAGACTGTTCCAGGAATAAGGCTTCCAAGGCTTCCTCCCAGTATGGATGCGATGACCGGTTCCAGCTGATCATCCAGAAGATCAAGATCTTCCACACTTCTGGCCATAAGGACTGTCCCGAAGACATTCCCGTACAGATAGACAATGTCTCTGAAGCCTGGTCTCTGATTGTAGATATGTGCCACTTCCCAGATCATTTTCCCGAGACTTGTGAAGACAAACAGACTGTCTAACGCTCCATTCTGTGAGATGGCTGTGGTCAGAAATACCGAATTGGCACCGTTTTTCACAACACGTCCTGCTTCAATATCCAGTAGAGAAATCGCTCTGTCCACTTCCAGTCTGGTTTCATTTTCCTCATTGAAAACAAACCCTTTGTTTTTGAGATGAGGATTTCCGCTTAATCTGATTTTCAGCTTGCTCAGATATTCCGGATAGAGCGGGTCAAGAACAGACTTTGGCATTTCAGGCTTCTTTCTTAAACTGAAGAGCCCCACAAGGGGGATAATCAGAACCAGGCTCAGCAGAATAATGAGAAGAATCAGGGTGAAATAGCCGAAATAAGGATTCACATTATAAGTAAGCTGATAGATTTGCGCTGTCTGATTCACTGCGAAAAGCACAAAGAAAATCAGCACCACAAAAGCTACATAGATTAGACTTTTTTTCAAAGGTCGAAATAGCTGATCCATCATAAATCTCCTTTAACACGCAGCATTTCCGTGTTTTTTCTTTATCTTACCATGATTATCAGATAAATTAACAGAATCTACAAGTGAAACGGATGATCCTCTTTCATGCTAATACGCCAGCTTCTTTAGATTGGGATCCTCTCCAATGGTATCCATCCCGTAGAGAAGAATTACCTTGGTAAACCCTTCCTTCTCCATATACTCTTTGAGACTTGTATTGTTGTAACGTAAATCCATATAGTGAACCTCAGTGAAGCTTTCTGCAAGATAGGGTGCCATGGCATTGGCGAAGGAATCTTTGATCACCAGCACCTTTTCCTCATGTTCTGCATGGGGATTTCTGATTCTGATCAGGGGATAATTTCCATCCAGATAGACTTTATATTTGTCATATTTCTCAAGATTTTCCTTGAAAATTATTTTGTCTTCCTTTCGTTCTTCTGCAATGTATTCTACCGAATACTCCTCATTTTCTGATTCATAGAGCACAAAATCTTCCCCTTTTATGAAGGATCCTCTGAATCTGGAATAGAGTGTTCCTTGAAAGTCATTGATTTTATGCACATTGAAATTTATGTTATCCACAGGCTTCATTGAAAAACTGTTCATAAGCTCCTCATAGGCAAGGTAAGCGCCATATTGTGTCCAGTGGTGATCTGTTTTGAAATATATTTCTTCATCATCATGCTTCTGAAGCTTTTCAATGACCGGAATCACCTGACTGGTCTTAAGCTCACTGAGAATGAACTCATAATATTTATTTTCCTGATCTGATGTCACAAAATCAGGAAGCTTCTCATGGAGGACCATGGAGGAAGATGGTGCAATGATGATCGTAAGTTTCTCCTTCAGATACGCTGAAAGGGTCATTATGGCTTGGTTATTCTCCTCTAGAATCTCCTCGTCATAGACTCCGGGTTTTCTGAAAAGATAACCATCATCCCCCTTATAGACGCCATTATTGACTCCTTTTCCAAGAAGGACTTCCACATCCGATTTCAGATTGATCAATGCCTCTCTGAAGGGAAACTGATCCTGTGCATAGGATTCCACTCTTTCAGCCAGAACACCCGACTTCAGTAGATCTCTGTTCCATCTGATTTCCTGGGACAAAACCCGATTTTCAAGTTCAGAAAAACTTTTCACAGGCATAATAATATGATTAAAAAGAGGCACAGAAAGAAGGCCAAGAACAAAAAGAATCATCAGTTTTTCCTGTTTCATTTTCATCTCTTCAACCTCCTAAAACCTGAAATAAAGAAACGGATTATAAGCACCGTCGACAATATACGCTGTCGACAGTATGAAAATACAAAGTAGCACCGCACCTGAAATAAGTTTTGATCTCATTCCTTTTTTTCTTGTCAGACGAAGGAATTTCCTGTACGGCCATGGTGTGGAGAATAGAATCAGCAGAGCGAAAAGGGCAATATATCTGCTCAGATAATAAAAGGAGAGCTGGTCCAGCAGCGGGCCATCTCCTGTCATCACTTTCAGGTAAAGAGAAAGATGATTCAGGTCTTCCAGTGCAAAAATGACAAAACTTATCATCAGCACCGGGAGTGTATAGACTCTTGAGAAAAATCCCCCCATCTTAGGTAAAACTGATTTCAGAATCACTTTCTCTATGATGAGAATCACAGCGAAAAAGACTCCCCATAAAACATAGTTCCAGGATGCGCCATGCCAGAAGCCTGTGAGAATCCATACCACTGCGATATTGCGAAGAGTGATGAGTATTCCATTCCGGTTTCCACCCAATGGATAATAAAGATAGTTTCTGAACCACTTAGAAAGACTTATATGCCATCGTCTCCAGAATTCTGTGATACTTCGGGAAATGAAAGGATAGTTGAAGTTTTCAAGAAAGTCGAATCCGAAGATTTTGCCCAGCCCGATGGCCATATCGGAGTACCCGCTGAAATCAAAATAGATCTGCAGTGAAAAAGCCGCTGCCCCGATCCAGGCTGTGGTAACGGACAGGTTCTCCACGGGCAGCATTTTCACCTGTTCCCAGAG
>CAZXUT010000091.1:0-10292 GCA_964643785.1 uncultured Proteiniclasticum sp. | reverse complement strand
GGATTTTCTCATAATTCATGGGGCTTTCCTATGTGCTTCCTATTTGACGCTTACGCAAAAGGTTCATTTTTTTAATATATTTTTTCATGAATTTCATTTTCTTCAAAATAAGGCTTCAAAATAAGCACAATAAAAAGATCATAAGCCAGTCTATGACTTATGACCTCTACTCATTATATTTTTTCAGGTATACCTGCTCTGATTTCGTCCAACATTCTATGGGCAGTCTCCTCTTTGGATAATTCACCTAAATCTGATTTCAGTCCATCTTTTCCAAATAATACAATATGATTGTACTCTTTCCCAAAAACTTTCCCTTCAGAAATATCATTGGCTGCGATAAAATCCAGATTCTTCCCCATCAGCTTCTCTTTGGCATACTGCTCGAGATTCTTTGACTCTGCAGCAAATCCGATCAGAACCTGATTCTTTTTCTTTTCACCAAGTCCTTTTAGAATGTCCTTATCTTTTATAAGCTCTAATGTCAGTGTATCACTATGCTTCTTGATTTTATCTTTCGCTACTTCTTTCACTTTAAAATCAGAAACCGCAGCTGCCATAAAGACCATATCAGCAGCATCATAATAATGATGCAGTTCACGGTCCATAGCTTCATTGGTCAAAGCTTTGATGTTTTTCACGCCTTCAGGCAGAACACAGGAAACATTCCCTGTAATCAGAATCACTTCCGCTCCACGTTCTCTAAGCGCCTTTGCAAGGGCTATGCCCATCTTTCCTGAGGAGCGGTTCGTTAAAACCCGGACCGGATCTACTGGCGCTTCTGTGCCTCCTGCAGTAACGATGACTTTCTTGCCTTCATAATCCTTCTTTGGATAAAGAAGATGCATGATTTCATCAAAAATATCGTCTACAAGTGCAAGCTTTCCTTCTCCGACATCACCACAGGCAAGTCTACCTGCACCTGGACTGACAAATGTGTATCCAAGCTTTTTAAGTTTCTCTATATTTTCCTGAACGATGGGACTTGCATACATCTGGGTATTCATGGCTGGTGCTATAAGCACTTTCGCTGTGGTTGCCATGACAGATGTGGAAATAAAATCATCAGCGATTCCATTGGCAATCTTTCCGATAATGTTTGCCGTTGCCGGAACAACTGCAAATACATCTGCTTTCTTGGCTAGAGAAATATGTGCAATCTCATAGGCTTTAGGCTCATCGTACATATTCTTTATGACAGGGTTCTGACTCATACTCTGAAATGAAAGTGGAGTTACAAACTCCTGTGCTGATTTTGTCATGGCTACATCAACATTAATATTCTGTTTTCTTAATCTGGAAACCAATTCAAGGGCTTTATAGGCAGCTATACCACCTGTTACGCCCAGCACAACATTTTTCATTCTATTTCACACCATCTTTTAGTGTTTCATATTCAATCAGACCTGCATTCACTTCATTTACTGCAAGGGTAAGCGGATTTACGCTCGACCCTGGAAGAAGTGCTTCCTGGCCGTCTATGATCTGTCTAGCTCTTCTTGATGTTATTGTCACCAGGCGATACCTGTTTTCCACTCTATCTAGTAATTCTGTTACGGATGGCTCTATTAATGAACTCATTATATTTTTTCCTCCTTAAGGCTTAGTATTTCATTTGAAACACGAGTTACACGACATCTTTCAGCTCTGACAATACATTTAAGATCCTCATATGCTTGTATTACTGTGTGGTTTGTAATTGCATAGTTGTACTTGTTCACATAGTTGATTTCATTATAAGCGGATTTAAATCTCGTCAGAAGCGACTCCGGAGTCTCACTTGCCCTTCCGATAATTCTATTTCTCAACTCATTCATGGAAGGTGGCAAGATAAAGATAAAAATACCTTCAGTCGTATTTTCCTGCACATTGAGTGCACCCTGAATATCGATCTCTAAAATGACATCTGTACCTTCACTCAATTTACGCTCAACTTCTGCTCGTGGTGTACCGTAGTAATTTCCGTACACCTCAGCATATTCTAAAAACTCATCATTTTCAATCATTCTCTGAAATTCTTCACGACTGACGAAGTAATAACTTTCCCCTTCGACCTCACCCGCTCTAGGTGCTCTTGTCGTCATAGAAACAGAATTCCAGATATGATTTTCACAGTTTTTCTTATATGCATCACAAACAGTGCCTTTACCGGCTCCCGAGGGTCCTGATATAATCAGGAGTAATCCTCTACTCATCTATACCTACCTCATCCACAATCTCATCTTTTGTCTCCAGTCGATGTGCTACTGTTTCAGGCTGTACAGCAGAAAGAATGATATGGTCTGAGTCTGTCACAACAACAGCTCTTGTCCTTCTTCCATAAGTTGCATCAATGAGCATCCCTCTTTCTCTTGCTTCCTGAATAATCCTTTTGATCGGTGCGGATTCAGGAGAAACGATGGCTACAATTTTGTTTGCTGATACAATATTTCCAAAACCTATATTAACCAGTTTAATATTCATGAAACCACTCCTACTCAATATTTTGCATTTGTTCTCTGATCTTCTCTATTTCATTTTTGATGAGAAGTACATTATTCGTAATGTCTATATCCACAGACTTTGATGCCATGGTATTGGCTTCTCTGTTCATTTCCTGAGCAAGAAAATCAAGTTTTCTGCCTACAGGCTCCACTTCGTTCAAGAACTTTCCCATCTGATCCATATGTGAGCACAGTCTGGTGACTTCTTCATCGATGCTTGCCTTGTCTGTATACATGGCAATCTCTAAGGCCAATCTGTTTTCATCCACAGGAACGGAATCTAAAAGATCCTTGATCCTGTTTTCCAGTCTCTCCTTATAGAGAGGAATAACGTCCTTATCCCGTGCCTTGATCTTGTCCACTATGTTCCTGATTTCTTCTGATTTGACCAGCATATCCTTCTTTAAGGACTGTCCCTCCACTTCTTTCATGACAAGCATATTCTTTGAAGCTTCTTCCACCGCTTCAGCCATAAGACTCCAGATCTCTTCGATGTTTTCCTCTTTCTCTTCTGTAAATACCACATCAGGAAATCGTGAAACAAGCGAAACGGAAATATCATCTACCAGCATAAACTCATCTCTTAGGCTTTTCAGGATATCCACATATCCCTTTGCCAGATACTGATTAGATTGTACAACTGTATCTTCCTTGCCGTAGTTCTTGTAAGTGATGAATACATCCACTTTCCCTCTGGAGATATATCTTGAAATCAGTTTTCGGACACGGTCTTCCACTGGCATGAGACTTTTAGGCATCCTGATATTCATGTCTAAATATCTGTGATTAACCCCTCTGATCTCCACTAAAAAACTCTGTTTTCCATCATCTACCATGGCTCTTCCAAAGCCTGTCATGCTTTTAATCATTATAAGCCTCCAATTTATTAACTCATTATATGCTTTAACTCAACCAGCATCAAGTATTATCCGTTTCTTCCCGATATAAGTCCTTCTCAAACCACGTTCTCACATCTTCCGGATCCTTGTATATTGAAAGAGCGACCATCAATTTTATTCTGGCTTTCTGACCAGGTAAAGCCTCTCCAAATATGACACCCATATTACGTAGATGCTTTCCACCACCTTCATATCCATAACTTCCGAAGACACGTCCTTCATAGCATCTGGAAACAATCACCACATGTATTTTTCTGGATAGAGCATATCTTATCCCTTCCACCATCTGAGGAGGAACATTTCCTCTTCCGAAAGCTTCTATGACAATTCCTTTGGTTCCTTTATCCACTAAAAAGTTGAGATAGGATGAATCCATACCAGCAACTGTCTTGACCAGATCCACTTCCGTGGTCAGGTGATCGATTTCATGAACTTGCCTGACGTCATTGCTTCTGTAATAAATCACACGGTTGTTGTCCACTATACCAAGAGGACCGAAGGATGGTGTTCTGAATGCATTGAGTGATAAAGAGTTTGTTTTTGTGACTTCCTGCGCCGCATTCAGTTCTCCATTAAGGCAGACCAGAACACCACGGCTTCTGGATTCTTTGGAGGAAGCTGTAACAATGGACTGTGCAAGGTTCGACGGACCATCATAGCCCAATTCTGAACCTGAACGCATAGAGCCTGTAAAGACTATAGGTATTTTTGTGTCGATGGTAAGATCAAACAGAAATGCCGTCTCTTCCAGCGTATCTGTCCCATGGGTGATGACAATGCCATTAGGCTGATCTTCACGAATCACTTTTAAAGTGAACTCACGCAGCTCCATCATCTTTTCAAGCGTCATATGTGGACTTGGAAATGAGCTGAAATTATAGGAAGTGACATCTGCATGTTTTTCAATCCCTGTAACCATGTGCATGATTTCTTCTCCGGTGAGAGAAGGCACAGCAGCCTTTATTTTAGGATCCACTTTCATCGAAATGGTTCCTCCGTTGAAAATAACAATAATCTTTTTCATAACGCCCTAATCCTCTTTCTTTTTTTCTGCGAAATACTGATAGAAGTAGGTGAGAATTCGTCCATTATAAAGTTTTCTGTTCTTATGTGCTTTCCTGCCGAAGGCTTTCTCGAATCCTTCTAAAGCAGAGATGATGAACATCTCGAAATCTTCATTGATTGCCTTATCACGGCCCATTTTCTCCATCAGCATCAGGATATTTTCTCTTTCTCCAAGACGTTCTCCATAGGGAGGATTCGTGATGATCGTCACATTTCTGTCTGTATATTTCAGATCCATGAAATCTGAGTGATTAAAGTAAATATTCTTGAAGACGCCTGCTTTTTTCGCATTCATTTTCGCTGTAGAAAGCACATAAGTATCATTGTCGTACCCTGTGATGGAGAGATCAAGAGACTTGACCTGATTTCTTGCTCCTTCTCTTACCTGCTCATAGACATCTTCTGGAAAACCTGGCCATGTTTCTGAAACGAATTTTCGATCTACATTTGGTGCGATGTTTCTTGCAATCATGGCAGCTTCAATCAGAATGGTACCAGATCCGCAGAAAGGATCAATAAGCGGCCTAGAGCCGTCATACCCGGCAATAAGTACCATTGCCGCAGCCAAGGTTTCTTTCACTGGAGCTGCTCCTGAATGTTCACGATACCCTCTTCTGTGAAGGCCTTCTCCAGATGTATCTACAGTTATGGTGGCAATATCTTTTAACAGTCCGATCTCAATCTTATAGACAGCTCCGGTTTCAGCGAAGATCTCCCGATCATAAGTCTTTTTCATGGACTCGATGACCGCTTTCTTTACGATGCTCTGACAGTCAGGAACACTATGCAGCTGACTTCTGACGGACTTTCCGATGATATGCATCTTTCCGCTGATCGGAATGAGCTGTCCGAAATCAATGGCTTTAGTTCCCTGAAAAAGCTCTTCGAAAGTGACTGCTTTAAACTCAGCAAGTTTAATGAGCACTCTTTCCGCTGTTCGAAGATGAATGTTACAGATGGCTATATCCATGTCATCTCCATCAAACTCGACTTTTCCGTTTTCAACCTTAAGGTCCTCATATCCTAAAGCTTTCAGCTCATTGGATAGGATTTTTTCTATTCCGAATGCACAAGTGGCAATGAGTCTGTAATCCATTTTTTATTCTCCTTTAAGGGTTAAAGAGAGGGGGCAATGATCTGAACCCATGATGTCATTGTAGATTGTCATATCTAAAATGTCTTCGCTCATGTTCTCCGATACTACAAAATAATCAATTCTCCAGCCTGCATTTCTGTCACGAGCACGGAATCTCTGATCCCACCAGGTATACTTCACTTCTTCTGGATTACGGTCTCTGTAGACATCTACATAGCCATGGCTCAGCAGTTTTGTGAACCAGTCTCTTTCTATCTGAAGAAACCCTGAAGTCTTTCTATTTGATTCAGGATTCGCAAGATCGATCTCATTATGTGCTACGTTGAAATCTCCGGTAATGATCACTTTTTTACCTGCTTCCTTCAAGGCATCGAATTTGGCCAGAAGATCATCATAGAACTTCATCTTATAAACCATTCTTTCATCGCCTTTCCCTCCATTGGGGAAGTAGATTCCAAAAATCGCATATTCTCCTACGTTCACCTGTAACACTCTGCCTTCAGCATCATACTCTTCAATACCTGATCCTTTTATGATCTCAGTTACTGGAACTCTTGTATAGACAGCGACCGAAGAATACCCCTTTCTTATCCCGGAGTGCATCGTCAGCGTATACCCCAGCTCTTTAAGATAGATTTCTTCTACAAGCTGATCTTCCTGCATTTTCGTTTCCTGGATAAACAAAATATCCGGATCAAGTTCTATGACGCTTTCTTTGAAACCCTTCTTCATAATGGCTCGAAGTCCATTTACATTCCATGATACTATCTTCATTCGTTACCTTCCTTTGTATAAATATCTACTGCATTCCTGCCATCCACTTCTAGAAGCATCACTTTTATCAGCTCATCTTTTGAAGTCGGTACATTCTTCCCAACATAGTCTGCTCTGATCGGCAGTTCCCTATGACCTCTGTCAATGAGCACAGCCAGCTGAATGCTTTTTGGTCTTCCATTTTTAGTGACAGCATCCAAAGCTGCTCTTACTGTTCTTCCGGTATAGAGCACATCGTCCACAAGTATCACCTTTTTGTCCTTGATTGGTACATCAATGTCCGAATTCCTGATCATCGGTGTATCATAATCTTCTTCAAGATCATCCCTGTATAGTGTAATGTCTACACTTGAAACCGGGAGATCCGCATCTTCAAATTTTCTGATGTTTTCCTTTATTCTTTCAGCAAGAGGCACTCCTCTTCTTTTTATTCCAACTAGTACGATGTCCTGAACCCCTTTATTCTTCTCCACGATTTCATGAGAGATTCTCACGAGGGCTCTTTCTATCGCTTTTTCATCCATGAGACTCGCTTTAAATTCCATAAGCTGCTATAGAAGCATGCTTCTATAACCGACACCACCTTTTCCCTTTATTTATCTGATTCATAGGATTTATACGATTTATACGATTTATTCATTTTCAGTCAACTTATTTATATCATCTCATTATACTAAAACATCCCAGCATAAGGCTAGGATGTGTTCACACTCTGTTAACTTTATTAACGTTTTGTTGTTTATTTAGTGTCCATGCGGTGAAGCTTCATGAGAAATTCTTTGAATTCCTGATGTACTGGAGCTTTAAAGACCATGTAACCTTTATTGGGCGTAGTAAAACCTAATGTCGTGGCATGAAGAAGTTGACCCTTTATAGATTCTTTTTTATGACCATAGACATAATCCCCTACAAGTGGATGATGGAGCGAAGCCATATGAACTCTTATCTGGTGAGTTCTCCCCGTCTCAAGCTTTGCCTTGATCAGTGTGTAGCCCTGATATCTTCTGACTACTTCATAATGAGTTACAGCTCGTTTGCCATCGTCAAGAATAGCTATTTTCATCCGGTCTTTTTTAGAACGCCCTAAAGGAGCATCTATGACACCGAAATCCTTTTTCACATTACCGTGGACCAGCGCAAAATACTCTCTTTTCATGGAGTGGTCTTTCAGCTGCGATGAAAGATAGCCATGAGCAAGATCATTTTTGGCTACCACTAGAATTCCCGTGGTATCTTTATCAATCCGATGAACGATCCCAGGTCTTAGAATTCCGTTTATGCCTGAAAGATCCTTCACATGAAATAACAGTGCATTGACGAGGGTATCATGATAGTTACCTACTGCAGGATGCACTACCATACCTTTTTCCTTGTTGACGACGATAAGATCCTCATCTTCATAAACGATATCAATCGGAATATCCTTGGGGTTCACTTCCAGCTCCTCAAGTTCCGGTAGTTCCAGAAGTATTATTTCATTTTCATGCACTTTATAAGACGGTTTTTTGATTTTATTCTCCACTGTGATGCATTCTTTTTCAATCAGTTTCTGAACGTAGGATCTTGAGAGATCCGGTAATCTTTCACTGAGGTAGACATCAAGTCTCTTCCCAGCTGCTTCAGATTCGACAATATATTGTAGTTCTTCCAATCTAATCCACTTCCTTTAAAATATAAATGACAAGAAGACCGGTACCTATGGTTATACAGATATCAGCCACATTGAATGTAGGGAAATAATATACGTCCTTCCAGTGCCATGAAATAAAATCGACTACAAATCCATATCTAAGCCTGTCGATCAGATTTCCTATAGCGCCTGTAAGAATCAGTGCAGTGCTGATTGTAAACAGAAGCGTCTTCTTTTTTGTTCTTAAGTAATAAATAAAGAACCCTCCGATAATGATCAATGTCACCGCTGCAAGAAGATACACTCTGCCTTGGAAAATACCAAAGGCCGCTCCACGATTTTCAAGATACGAAAGATCGAAGAACCCCTTGATAACCGTGATATCCGGCTTTCCTCTCAGTGTATCTAAAGCCCATATTTTTGTGATATAGTCCAGAATCAGTCCAATGACAAAAATAATGTAGATCATCTCAGCCTCCAAATTTCGTTCGTTTTTTCCATTATTTCTCCTAGGGTCTTCATGTCGATGGTCTGCTGACTATCCGAGGAAGCTAATAAAGGCTCCACATGAGTTTCAATAAGAAGTCCATCTGCACCAGCCATGACACCCGAAAGAGCCATTGGTTTCACAAGATCCCGTACTCCAGTACCATGACTTGGGTCTACAAAAACTGGCAGTCTTGAATACTTCTTGAGATAAGCAACTGAGTTCAGGTCCAATGTGTTTCTGGTAGTCGTCTCAAAGGTTCTTATACCTCTCTCACATAGAATGATCTGATCATTCCCTACATTCATAATGTATTCAGCAGCACCTAGCCACTCGTTGACCGTGGCACTGAATCCTCTTTTCAGAATGACTGGCTTTCCTAGTTTCCCTACTTCTTCAAGAAGAACATAATTATACATGTTCCTTGATCCGATCTGGATGATATCTACCACATCCGCAGCTTTTTCAATATCCCGGACGTCCAGAATTTCAGTGGAAATCACCATCTGAAATTCTTTTTTAATCGTCTTTAGTATTTCAAGTCCTTCGTCTTTCAGTCCCTGAAAATCATAGGGTGATGTTCTCGGCTTATAGGCTCCGCCTCTTAGAACGTCAACACCGAGCGCTTTAAGATTATTCGCGATTTTTCTCATCGTATCAATATCTTCCACAGAACAAGGCCCTGCAATAAATACTGGATCCTCAGAGATTATTTTATTTCCTATTTGAATTTTCACTTTACCTGATGAAAGGTCCATTGTCTTCTGTATCATGTCTTACTCCAATATCACGGTCAGGGCTTGAAGAATCTCTTCCTCATTCACCTTCACCTTTATTTTAGGTTTTTCTATTTCACTTAATAGTGAAAACCTCATGTATTCATCGTTCTTTTTGTCTTTCCTCATGGCTTCAATAAGTTTATTCGAGTCTACACCACGAAGCTTTCGCTTTAATCCGTACTTATCCATAATCTTCATGACCTGACTTCGGATTTCAGGGTCAAGATCAAGCTTCATCATGCTGAGTGTAAGCTCAGCAAGTAATCCCATCGCAACCGCTTCCCCATGGGTAATGGTGCCTTCCAGCACACTTTCAATGGCATGTCCGACATTATGCCCGAAATTCAGGATGTTACGTAACGCCTGATCTTTGTAATCTTTCTGCACTACTTCGCTTTTAATAAGCAGTCCGGATTGAATATACTGCTGCATTGGCAGATGAGAAATGTCTTTATCTGATAATAAAAGACCCTTCAGAATCAACTCATCCCCAATAAGCCCATACTTCATAATCTCACCCAGACCACTTTTAAGCTCCTGCTCTTCCAGCGTCTTCAGAAATTCCAGGCAGATCAGAATCTTAACAGGTTTACTGAAGGTTCCGATGTAATTTTTTATTCCTCTGAAATTCACACCGCATTTCCCACCTACTGAACTGTCGCACATGGATAGTAGTGTTGTAGGCACCATAATAAAAGGAATCCCCCTTTTAAAGGTTGCTGCCGCATAACCTGAGAGGTCCCCTGTGATTCCTCCACCTATGGCTACCAGAGGCTGATTGATGTGATTTTCGAGAAGAAAATCATAGATCTTCTCAACTTCTTTAAGATTTTTATTTCCTTCTGAGGCTTCAAAAAGATGAATTGTCTTTCCCGTTAAAAATGTTTCAAGCTCTTTTGTGACCGCCAGCAGCTTTTTATCCACGACAAAAAGCGCATCTTCTGGTATCTTTTCAAAGGTGCGATCTAAACTATCTATAAATTCAATTTTATCATTTATGAACAGTTTTTCTTCCATAACATTTGTCGAGTAGACAATCTCGACACTCCTTTCTTTCTTTATTCAACTTCAGAAAGGCT
>CAZXUT010000090.1:0-10486 GCA_964643785.1 uncultured Proteiniclasticum sp. | reverse complement strand
CATCATTCTAATCAGGAATGATAACAAATGATA
The DNA here is from genome assembly GCA_964643785.1 of uncultured Proteiniclasticum sp. Lineage (GTDB taxonomy): Bacteria > Bacillota > Clostridia > Clostridiales > Clostridiaceae > Proteiniclasticum. Next base: position 10,453 of record CAZXUT010000090.1, on the reverse strand, counting down.
ACTAACAGTAATCAGACAAGTCTCAATCCATTGTTGAGAATGTTACTGAGTGTTATAATAATAAAAGAGTTCATTCCAGCTAAGAACCTTAGCGATGTAGAAACAGAAAAATAACGGACTCTGATCAGAGAGGAATAAATAATGAATAAAAATATAAATTTTCAACCGGTAATCATTGGAACAGACCTGAACACCTATGGTGTGGCCCGTACTTTTCATATGGCTTATGGCGTCACCAGTAAAGTCTTCGGGAACAAAAAGCTTCTGATGGTGGACCACTCAAGTATCTGCGATGTCACTGAGGTAAATGGCTTCACAAAAGATGAGATTATGGTTGAAACACTAATTCGTTATGCAAAAGAAAATAAAGAAAAAAAGCTTATCCTTTTTGTCGCCAACGAGCAGTATGTCTTCAGAATCTTCAAGAATTATGATCAGCTGAAAGAATACTATATCATTCCCTACACTACACCGGAACTAGGGATTCTTCTCAGCGACAAGATGAACTTCTATGCCTACTGCGAGAAATATCAGCTGGATTACCCTAAGGCAGTAGATCTGAAAAAGGATGAGTACAAGGACTACAAAACCACACTAGATTTCCCCATGGTGCTGAAGCCTTCTGAAAGCAGCGATTATTTGGATCTCCAATTTAAAGGGAAAGAAAAAGCTTATATCCTGAAGAATGAGGACCAGCTTAAGAAAGCCCTCCATGATATATACGAAAATGGCTATAACCATAACATGATCCTTCAGGAATACGTGGCAGGAGATGTCTCCAACGAGTATGTCATGAATATCTACTCTGACCAGAAGGGCAAAGTTCGTTTCATGTCCTTAGGTAGAATCTTAATTGAGGACCCTCAGCCCGATATGAGAGGTAACTACGTAGCCATTGTCAGTCAGAAAAAGGATGAGAAAATAACAAAGCTTTATGCGGATATTAAAGATTTCCTGGAAAAAATCAACTTTACAGGAATTTCTAATTTCGACTTGAAATATGATAAAAAGGACGGAAAATTCAAGGTCTTTGAGGTCAATATGAGACAAGGAAGGAGCAGTTTCTTCTCCACCCTTGCAGGCGCAAACATAGCGATACCCATCGTAAATGATCTCATCCTTGGGCAGGATTCAGAGGAAATCATCTATGGAGATGAACCTTTCATATGGACCAACTGTTTTGACAAGACTTTCTATAAACTGATCAGAAAATATCAGCCTGATTTATATGAGGAAATGTCATCCATCAAGAACAGAGGAAATACACTGTTCTATGACAAGGACCTCTCTTTCATGAGGAAAATGGTCTTGAACAAATATTTCAAGCTATATGATGAAAGATTGTCTGCCTTTTATAAATAAAGAAAGTGAGGATACTATATGCCTATTTTAGATTTAACAAACGAAGCACTTGTAAGTAAATACGAAGACTATATCAAGACAAGTCCTTATGGACATATGATGCAATCCATCAACTGGAGTAAAGTGAAAGCCAATTGGGACAGGGATTATGTTTACCTGACAGACCATGAGGGCAATATAACTGCGGCTCTTTCCATTCTTTCTGTGAAAAATGACAACTTGAACGCCTTCATGTATGCTCCCAGAGGTCCGGTCTGCGACTTCTATGACATAGACCTGGTGACAGAGCTATTGAAAGAAGCAGATCCCGTGATCAAACAAAGAAACGGTTTTCTGTTAAGAATAGACCCAGAAGTGATTTATGACGCCGTACTTGTGGAGCGCTACCGGGAAAAAGGCTACACCTTGCGTTCTAGAGAACAAGAAGATCAAAAGACCTTTTCTAATCCCAGAAATAACATGATTCTGGATATCAAGGACAAGACCGAAGAAGATGTCATGTCTTCCTTCTCCAGCAAGCAACGGACCAAAATCCGAAAAACCTATAAAATAGATCTGAAAACCAGAAAAGTTGGTGCAGGAGACCCCTTGTATAAAGAAACTCTTGATCGTTTCTATGCACTCACTGAAGAAATGGCTCAAAGAAAGGGAATCACATACAGACCTTATACTTACTTTGATAACCTGCTTCACGCATTTGAAAATGCATATATGTTTGAAACATATGATGATGAAGAGGTTCTCTCTACATCCATTGTTGTCATCTACAACCGAAAAGCTTTCTACATCTATGCTGCAAGTTCCAACAACAAACGTCAATGTAACGCCAGCATACAGACCAATTATGAGGCGATCAAATATGCTCTGACCCTAGGGGCGCATGAATATGATTTCGGAGGGATTTTCGCTTTTGATGCCAATGATGGACTGTATACATTCAAAGCGAATTTCTGTGGAAAAGAAGGCCACAAGGAGTTCATCGGCGAACTTGATCTGATTTTCAACGAGAAACTCTACTTGGATTTCATTTAGCTGATGATTCCATCAGTCATGAGTCTTACTGCCAGAAAACGGCTGAAGATATGATCTTATTCATCACGTAGATGAAAATGAAGTAGGCTCTAGAAACAGTTTTCACGCTGTCTCTAGAGCCTCCTTATTATAATCACTATAGATCTTCAGTTCATCCTGAACTAAAAGCTGTTCTCAATACCATCTGATCCTTCTTATCAATGCTGTATGAGAACAAGAGAAATCTCTGCAGTTCGCAATCTACTCTTCTATGATCAATACAATTTTGCCCAGTTTTCCTGAGGACTTAAAATAAGTCTGTGCAAGTGCTGCCTCTTCCAGAGGATACGTTCTGTCAATGACGGGGATGATCTTCCCGCTGGATATTGCAGTCAGCATATCTTTGAACTCTTTTCTGGTTCCAAGGACCGAGCCGTAAACAGTTATATGTTTCAGGTAGATGTCCCTTAAATCCACTTCAGTGGTCTGTCCACCTATGGATCCAGAGATACAGAATTTACCCCCATTTTTCAGCACTTTAATTCCTGTTTTAAACAAGGCATCCCCTACCACATCAAGGACTGAATCTACAGGTCCACCATTGATCTCAATGATTTCCTCCGCCAGTCTATCGGACTTATACGACAAGACATGGGTTGCACCTAGGTCTTTCATCTGTTTCGTCAGACTCATATCTCCTATGAGTGCGATGACTTTAGCTCCATGGATTTTCGACGCGATCTGCACGTTCATTGACCCTACGCCTCCATTGGCTCCAGTGATAAGAATCGTCTCATCAGAATGAGGCTTGATCTGTTCTACCATGTGCCATGCAGTGAGTCCACTGACTGAAAAGACCGCACTTTCCTTATAGGCAGCTAGAGGCATATCAAAACAAAGGTTCGCAGGCCAGGTCACATACTGTGCATATCCACCATCATATTCGGATCCGATGAAGGACATGTCATCTGAAATATGTTCGAATCCTTCAGGACCTGTTGAGGTGAAAGGAAAGAGGACCACATCCTTACCATTCATGCTTTCATCTACATCCTTACCGACCTTGACCACAACTCCTGTGATATCTGAACCAGGAATTCTTGGAAACTGTACCCCTTCTTCTTTCCACCCGGATTTCGATCCAGCTCCATAAGCACCCTCTCTCATCCAGATTTCTGTATTGTTGATCCCGCAGGCTTTGACCTTGATAAGCACCTCTTTATCCTTTGGTTTCGGCTCTGCAATCTCAACCACTTTCAGCTTGTCTATATCTCCATATCCGGTTACTTGTACTGCTTTCATTATTAATTTCTCCTTTCAATTCTTCCATACTGATAGTAATGCAGGCTTTGACGATACTTCTATTACAACCTGAGCTACCAGATTTTCCGGAAGCCACTTCAGTTCTTCCTCACATTCATCCCTACTTGGGTATTATAGTCTTATTCTAAACCATATTAATCAAACACGGGTTAAAAACAATAGATTTTACCCATGTCTGAACTTGAAGTAGTATCGAGATTGACTGTTCATTTCAATAAAAAGATGCTACAACACCACCGCTGAGCATTTCCGTTTTTCTTTGCGATTCAGTTTATTCATGAATATTATTATAAAATAATTACGTGACGTGCTATACTGAGAGAAACCTAAAAACACCTGAAGAACGGAGTGAATCAAATGTTACTAGAAGCATGCAAATCCATGGTGAAGGAGAACAATTTCTGCGTCTTGTCCACCAGCAAAGACAATCTCACAAACAGTTCCCTGATGCTGTATCTGTCAGATGCAGACGGGACAAAGCTCTATATGGTTACACTTAAGGGCAGTATGAAGTACTTCAACATGGAAGAGAACCCAGAGGTGAGTCTTCTTATTGATACCCGAGAGCACATGCTTGACCCTAAAGCACAAGTGAAAGCTTTGACTGTCTATGGACGTTCCACCCTAATCAGTGATAAGAAACGAGGGTTAGAGATTATCGATAAACTTGTGAGTCGTCATCCAAGTCTTCGCGCCTTGGCCGAAATGGACGAAGCCACCGTCGTGCAGGTGGATGTGCGAAGTTTTCTTTACCTTGATGGGGTGAATGATGCTGAGCGCGTGACACTCACAGAGGATGAGAAGTAAACAAAGAAAATATGCAGGTATTCATCTCTAGAATCTAGCAGTTGAATAATCTATTGCAGATGAACCATGTAAATCTCACTCTGAAATATAAATAGTGAAATGATAAACTCCTGTAAGGCAGCATGTTCAGTGCGCTACAGGAGTTTTCTTTTTATCCTTCTCTATACAGCTTTCGAAGATTCACCTCAGCTTTCAGCCGGACTCCACCAACGGATAAAAGTAGTGCACTCCTCTATTATGTATTTGTCATGTAAATGATACATAATAGTCTGACGATTTCTATATAATTAGACAACAAATAGGAAGTGAGGTGCTGATAATGAGAAAAATGATTGCAATTCTGATGATCTCATTAATGAGTCTGACTGCTTGCACTGTGAGTGAAGAACGTACCCCTGATCAAGACAACATCGTTGAGACGCCGCAGGAAAACCCCGCTGAAACTCCTACAGAGACCTCTTCTGACAATGACGGTATTGATATGGAAGTGGTTGCTGCTTTTAAGGAAAGCATTGAAGATGCAGATGATCCTCTGGAAATAAGAGAATCCATGGAACTGATCATGAAAACAGAATCAGATAAAACAAGTGATGCTGTCTTATCAGCCTATCTGGAGTATCTGAACGAATATAAAAATAACGATATAGAACCAATTTTTGATGAAATCCAGAAACTTCAACCCTACTTTGAGGAAGGCACACAAAACCTTTTTGAAGAATCCATAACTGAGGAGTCCCTGAAGAATCTGTATAACCGATTTACTCAAATGGGATATAAGTTTGTGCAGATTGAAGGCTCTGTTGAACCCATTGTGGATTATGCCATTGTGAAAGATTACTCCGCCTTCATCTCAGAAGAGATGATCGCCTATGGTGAATTCAAATCCCTTGAATCCAGACAGATGTGGGCAGCAGATGGAGGCATTGTCATCCCTCTTGTGGAACTTGGAGAGCGCATCGCAAAAGCAGAAGCATTCATTAAGGCTTATCCCGATTCAGAGCTGAAACCGCATGTTCTAGAGTATCTCGGTTTCTACCTAAGTGGTTTCCTGGGCGGACTTGATAATACCCCTTCTGTAGTCGGAGAAAAGTATAATCCCGACTTCATCAGCGCATATGAGGCTTTCCTTGCCAGTCATCCGAATACGGAAACCGCAAAAGTTCTGAAGACCTACTATGAAGAACTGAAGCAAACAGATTTTGAAGCTCCTTATCTTGAAAACGATCCGGATAGTCTTCGCGCTTTCCGAGAAGAAATAAGCTCAATAGTGGATACAATTATCAATGGATTATAGTATATTGAATTTAAAGAGACCAGAGGACCAGATGTTTATTTGCGTATAATGTGATGATTTTTACTCAGTGGGAGGGTGATATTCATGAACGGTAAAGTCCTGATAATAGAAGACGAGGTGAAAATTTCAGATGCTATCGCCTATGCTCTGAGAAGAGAAGGTTTCAGCGTGGAAGCTGTTCATAACGGAAATGATGCATTGAATAAAATAAGCGCCTTTTCTCCGGAAGTGGTCATACTTGACATCATGCTTCCCGGAATGGATGGATATGAGATCTTGAAGAAGCTGAAGAATGAAAAGCCTTTCGGTGTGATCATGCTTACAGCCAAGGAAGATATCGTGGATAAGGTACTGGGTCTTGAGCTTGGAGCAGATGATTACATGACAAAACCATTTGATATGAGAGAGCTTATGGCTAGGCTGAAATCCCTCTTAAGGAGAATCCAGAATATCGGGAACTCTCCTGAAGCAGATAACGTCCGCCTTGGCGGTATAGAGCTCCAGCTAAGTAAAAGAACTGCATCAGCAGGAGAACAGGCACTTGATCTCACACCGAAGGAATATGATCTTCTTGCACTTCTTGTATCGAATCCCGAAAGAGTCTACTCCAGAGAGCAGCTCCTGGATCTTGTCTGGGGAATGGAATACATAGGAGGCACACGCACAGTAGACATCCATGTACAGCGATTAAGAAGGAAACTGGGTTCAGGCTTTAGTGAGACCATACAGACTCTCCATGGTATCGGCTATAAAGCCATAGGAGGAAGCAGTGAGAACAAGTATTAAAATCAAATTCAGTGCATTTCTTGCTGTTCATCTGATGTTGACTGTTCTTGTTCTAAGCCTTCTTGTCCTGAGAGGGATCAGGGTGAATCAGAAAAACCAGTATGAAGCCTACCTTACAAGGCAGGCAAAGACTGCAAATATCTACTTTCTTCAGAACCTCTTGTCGGAGGATAACAAAGTACCAGAAACTTATCTCGAGACAAAAGGGGAAGTATTCGCTGATGAGCTTGAGATGATCACCGGACATCTGGTGAGCATTTATGATCAAAATGGTGATCTTGTCTCAAGAAAAATAGACCACATGCAGACTGATACCACAAAAGAAACCCTTTTGTATGCACTGGAGAACAAAACGGCTTATCTGATAGAAGAGGATTCTCTCTATTACCTTACTCCACTTAAGATCGCAGATGATCAGATCGGTGTCGTACAGTTCTACTATTCACTTCAAAATGAGGCTGCATTCTACGAGAGTATTTTACAGCTTCTATTATATGCTGGTGCAGGAGTATTCATTCTCAGTTTTATTCTTGCCTACTACTACTTTGGTTCCGTGGCCACTGGAATCATACACCTGAATAACATGGTTGGAGGAGTTAGAGATGGACAGTATGATACAGAAATCCTGAAACGAAGAGATGAGATCGGTGAGCTGAGCACAGGAATCAGGGAGATGAGCGCAAGAATCAGAACCACGATCCTTGATATGGAAGAGGAGCAGAAGAAATTGAGTGCAGCCGTAGAAAAGCTTTCACTCCTTGATCAGCAGCAGAAACAGTTCATCGGAAACGTGACCCATGAGTTTAAAACACCTCTCACCTCAATAAATGCCTATCTTGACCTTCTGGATATGTATACAGATGACGAGAAGCTTTTTGATACCGCAAAAAAGAACATCCGAAGCGAAACACTGAGACTTTATGAACTGGTGGAAAAAGTTCTTCAGCTTTCCGTCACCGAAAAATATGATTTTGAATATAATATGGAGACTCTCGAAGTGAAAGAGCTGATTGAAGATGTCACTGGACGCCTAAAGGGGAAAATGAGTAAATTTGAAATCACACTGGATACCGATCTTTCTCCTGCCTATATTAAAGCAGATCAGGACAGCATGAGCTTTATTCTGCTGAATCTACTGGATAATGCCATAAAATACAACAAACCACGAGGAAGAATTTTCGTGAAATCTGCTCTTCTTGATACCCGCGTCCTCATAGATATCACTGATACGGGTATCGGTATCCCTAAAGAGCTTGCAGATAATATATTCGAACCGTTCTTTACGGTAGATAAAAATCGATCTCGAGAAAACGGTGGTGTCGGTCTTGGGTTATCCATAGCAAAAAGATATGCAGAGATTCAAGGTGGAACTCTGATCCTTTCCCATACTGGTCCTGAAGGCACCTCCTTCAGACTTACCTTTCCTTCGGTAAAAGCCTAGCCTGGCGTGAAACAAATCTTATTTCTGGACTTTGTATAAAAGCAGGGATGAAAAAAGACATTTCAATAGGCTCTTTATGAAGGTAGTGTTGAAATAAGGGTATTATAAAAAGGATTCGTTCGAATCCCTTTTGCTGCTGGTTGTATAAAGAATACATCTTAATTCTGCTTTTCAAATATAAGTTCATAAAATTCGGCCATACCATTATTCGATGTTGGTGATATTAATATTTGCACCAATCTCCAACCTTGCTTAGCATGTTTATCAATTACTTCATGATAATCTTCTTTTGGTTTCCTTGTTATGAATCCTATAGCTTCAATTCTCACATATTTATAGTCATACAAATCATTTCACCCCCCTCTATTTAATAGTACTTATTTGAATATTTCGCATATTTTAATCATACAAGATTTTAATAAAACATTTCATTTAAATATGATTTTCATACAGAGCCTTCTAATAAGGGATTCAACATCTTTTAGCTGTCAAAAACTTAAGCTGCAGCTTAACGCAGCCATTTACTGATTTTTTGTGCGTATTGATCTGTATTTCTCACTTCCCAATCCCCTGTACTATCAATAGTTATGATTTTCAGAGCTCCTTCCTTCGTATAAGTTATACCAAAGATCGAGTCGGCACCCATGTCAGCACCTACGCTTTTTTTGATTAATTCTGTATTTGAGTCGATCTTGTAAAGATACTCATAGTATCTGTTTAATTCATTTTGACTTATGGTTTTCTTGATTATCGGATTGTCCTGTTTTTCGAAGTGTTCTATCATTTTTGATAGGTCAGTATACTGTTCTCCTACTTCTGACAGGTCATATTCAATTACATTCCCTTTATGATCAATGTAATACCCATTATTCTGGTATCCCGAGGCAAAATTTATGTACTGTTGTATGAATACCACCTTCTGTTTTATGTCTGGATGTGGTTTTTCATTACATGCTGACAATATAATACTTGTGCCAAAACATAGTAATACAGTTCTTAGAAATGTTCCATTTCTTCTTTTCATAATAATACATCCTTTTTGCCACAGCCACCTAGCTTCATATCTGTCAATAGTATTTAATCACTGTTTATTCAATATATTGATATCATACCAAATCCACTAAAAACATGCTATTTTATACAGGTTTCAAACAGAGAAATTATTAGGATGATTTGCAAAAAAGAGACAATATGTTACAACTCTGAAACAACTGCATATCCTCCCGAAACAAACGACTGATAAGATGAGTCTATAAAGAGGAGGTAATCAAAATGAAAAACACAATACTAACCAGAAATATTGCAGTACTGTCATTACTTCTTTTTGCCACTGGCTGTGCAAAGTCCACTGGAGGAGATCGCGTTACTATAGAAGAACCTGGGAAAACCATTACTGTTATTGAGGAAGCGCCTGAAGACAATAAAAAACCGATGATCTCCGTTGTGAAGATCGATCGATTCGAAAACCTTGAAATCTCAGACTGGCTGAACGATCATACGCTCATTGTTTCAAAAGAAAATATGGATCTTTTAAAACTGGACTATCCAGAAGTATCCTCTACCTATCCAAGAAGTATCTACACCTTTACAATAGAGGAGAACAAGTATGAACTGATCAGAGAGCATGCAGGTGGCAATCTTGGTGGTGCAGCCCTATCAGATGATCGTAAGTTTCTTCTCTATCATGAATTCACTGTTGGTGACCCCGCCTTCTATATCATGGATATGGAAACTAAAGGCAGTAAAAACAACGAAGATATGATGATTTCATCTGCAATGAGTGCTCAGTGGGCATCAGACGGAACCGTAACAGGTGCATCGTATAACGGAGGAGCATATAGTGCAGATCCGGCTGGTGGTGTTACCATGGTGGAGGGACTGAAAGAGGAATCACTTATTGTAACAGACAAAATAAGAGGTGAGATCTACTATACCCTTCCTGATGAAACGCTATGGAAAATGGATCTGAGGACAAGAGAAAAGAAGAGTCTTCACCTAGACAGCGTTTATTCACTTTCGCACTCTCCTGATGGCAAACAGATACTTCTGATCCAAAGTGATGGTGCAAAATTCACCCTGGCAGTATATGGCACAAAGGGAGAAAACAGACAGCTTATAGACGAAGGACAGGAAATCAGTGCAGTCTCATGGTCCAAAGACCAGAGGATGATTGCATACCATCTGAAATCAGATGAAAACGGAAAAACAGCCAGCGGATTATACATCCATGACATGCTCACAGATGAGACCTCACAGATCGCCGTTGATGTGCAGCCTTCATCCACTCTATGGAGTCCATCCGGTGAAGAGCTGGTCTTCACTGAATCTGATGGAACCACTTCAAGCAGCAGTGTGGTTTATCTAAAGTATTCATTGAGTAACTAGACCTGGTATAAATAAAGTTAATAAAACAGCTTCTCTCAGAAATG